>CAXBGT010000004.1:0-65422 GCA_963975265.1 uncultured Saprospirales bacterium | reverse complement strand
AGAATTATATCAGAGTCTGTATATAAATCAATTGCAGATGCTAAAATTTTCGCTCCAGCATCGGTATAATTTTGATCTGATATATTAGCGGATATTCCTGCCCCTTGTTCGACTGAAACTTCGAAACCTTGTTTGATTAATCTCTTGATGGTTTTTGGTGTAGCTCCTACTCTCAATTCACCATCTGTAACCTCACCTGGAATGCCAACTTTCATATCTTACTTTTATTCATTAGGTATATAACCAGTGAAGGTAAAATTATTGTTTGCAATTTTCAGCGTGGGAATGTTAAAATAATTTTAGTTGTAGAATTTCTAATAACGAATTAGGCTTGAGGCCCAATTCAGTACTATATTTATCAAACCAAAAAATCAATCGCCTGTTCAAGTAAGATTATTTCAAATTCACTTGCCGACTTTAATTCTCCATCAATTTGATAGAAAGTCGATTTCTCCATTACTATATGAATCTTTTTTGTGGTCCAATGATTAACATTTGGGTGTGATAAGTGTGTACCTTTTTCTACTTTAGGCAAAAGAAATAGCCGTTTTAATATTTTGGTTGGTTTAGCGGTGACAATATGTAAATGCCCATCATCAATTTTGGCTTTTGGTGATATTATAAATCCGCCACCTGTTGTAGGTGCGTTTGAAATAAAGAAGAGTAGTAGTTTCTCATTTGTAGGTATGCCATCTCGATCATATTTAAACGATAATTCTTTAAAAAGAAATAAATGTTTTATAACAATGAGCAAATAACCAAGGTGACCACCTACCCATCTCGCAATTGTCATATCTTTTAAAACTTCTCCATCAAATCCAATTCCGATTGTATTTAAAAACCTGTGACCATTGCAAATACCTAAATCAACTTTTCTAATTTGCTTACTTAAATATTGATCAATGAGTTGATTGATATTGAAGTGGGTTTGGAGATTGGTATAGAAGTCATTTCCAGTTCCACCTGGAAATAATCCGAGTGGTAGATTAGATTCAGGATATTTATTCAAATAGTAATTAAGACTACCATCTCCCCCAATCAACCACACCAACTCATAGTTAGCAAGTTTGGTAGGCCATTCAGAATCTCTATACATTTCGAAAGGTAAACCTTGCAAGGTTAGGTTTTCTTTGATTTGCTGAGCGATGCGTTTGCCTTTCCCTTTTCCAGATTGACTATTATATAGGATTAACAGCATTTGGTAAAGTTAATTTGTTTAGAGTAATATTCAAAAGGCATGTGTTATGTAAAATGGTGAGGTGCGATATCTGTTAAACGATGTATTGATTATGGTCAATAAAATAAGGAGTTTGTTTATTCAATTCTATTTGCATATTTTATTGTTTCAACTTGGGCGGTTTGTAATGAAAAATCTATTTTTTTGTATTATTGGATCACTGCTTTTCTTTTCTATAGATGCAAATAGTCAATCTTGTGAATGTACTGATTGTCCAGTCCCTATTATTAACAACTCGATTACTACTTCTTGTTTGGATATTTCTGGATTGACAAACACAATTTTAGAAACTTCTGGCCAAGGTGTTTGTGGTATTGAAATTCAATTTGACCACACCTGGCTTCCAGAAGTATCCTTTACCCTAATTGCACCCAATGGATCTTCAGTGATTTTAGTCTCAAATAGCGGAGGTGGATCAACTCCTAATAGCATTTGGGATATTGACTTTGTTCGTTGTTCTGATTCGGCTGATCCGGATACTGGTTTTCCTCCTGTTTTTGACCCATCTGGTTACTCAAATAATACCTTTACTGGATCATATTACCCTGCAGTTGGATGTTTTGAAGATCTGTCTGGTGATGCTAATGGCACATGGAAATTAGAAGTAGAAGATTATTTTATTGCAGATATTGGGGAAGTTACGATGTGGTCATTAATATTTTGTGATGGAACTGGCACAGACTGTGGAGCGGATGCTAGCTGCGAAGCAGATGGTGGAACTTATGATACCTCGGTGCAGAATATATGCGAGTATGGGTATGATAATATCACAGCGCCTGACGTCTCAGGTCAAGCACCGTTAGCAGATTATGGGTATACATTCATAATTTCCAATAATTCTTCGGGAATGCCTGCCGACATTATTTCTTACAGTGATAATGCAGACTTTACTGGCATTCAAGACGGCTCTTATTGGGTTTGTGGATTATCGTATTTAGTTGCTGATGCATCTCTTTTACCAACACCTAATGGTACTTTGACAAATGATGACATCCAAGATGATATTGACAATATGTTGTATTGTGCAGATCTGTCCTCAGATTGTTATTTAGTAATTGTGGAAAATGCTCCAGAACCAGCAGTTTTTTCATTCCCAGATACACTCTGTGTCGGTGAATATGGTGAATTTATTTAGTATAATTATGATCCGGAATTCTCTTTTTGGTTACAGTGGGGAGCTGCTGATCCTATAGAAATAAATTTTCCGACAAATTATTTAGTAGCAATGTTTGGAAATAGTGGATCAAATGAAATGTGTGCTCATGTTTTGACGGCCTGTGGTGCGCCAGGTTATATATCAGTGTGTAAAACCGTAATACTAATTGGGGGCGAAGACCATGAAATAATAGGGGAAACGGAAACATGTTATGGCAATACTTATGAGTATTCATTATCCAACCCAGATGACATAGTAAGCTATGATTGGTTTATTGATCCAACTGAAGATTCATTTATTATTGGAAGCAATACTGAACCAACAGTAACAGTGGGATTTTCTGATGATCCTGTTCAGTTTTCAGGTGAGATTTGTGTGACGTATAAAGATGTTTGTGGTTATTTTTTCACAGAATGTCTTGACAATACTCCAAATCATTATATTCGTCAACTTAGGTTTTCTAAGGCTATTGAATATTTAGAAACATCTGATTATAATGTATCTGAAATATGCTATAGAGTTGGATTTAGTGATCCGAATTATTTTTCTAGAGTATTTAGTCAAGAATTTGGTAGGTCACCTTCTCGTTTTAGGCAATGAGTTTGCTTGTTACACCACATCCAACTTAAGCGCTGACAAAGATTTGTAGGTGAAACCATAACTAATCGGGTTCTTTGTATTTTTCAACCTAATATGGCCGCTATAAATATTGAACTGATAAAATGATAATAACTACCACAAAAACGACGTAGTGATTGTGGTAGCTATCTTCTAATGTTTCATCTACCTTATCAATCTTTTACCCCCACTTTCCTGAGAATATCTCCCATTAAACACCATTTTGTGAATGATGATTGCAGAAGATTAAGCCCTACAAATCCTGTAAACCATAGCCAGTTTATATTTACTGTTACAGCTAAGATTATGCTAAGGAGAATAAAAGTACCAGCTATTCCAGTGATATATCTATTAATCATACGTCATTTGTTTTTTCAATGTTAAGAATGGATAAATGTATTCGAGAAAGACTTTCTAAATTACTGTTAAATCTTTCTACTTCTTTAAACAGACAATCGACTATTTTTGCAGGAACCATAGCAAAAAATGTAATGGAATTGCTTTCAAACCGATCACCTACAAACCAATTGCCCCGATCTGCAACGCTGGAAATATCTTTATGTCCAACAACATCCTGAAAACTGTAGTTTTGAATATTACAGTTTTTCAGAATTTTTTGTATTTGCTGTTTGAATTGGTTTACGCTTGTTATTAGAACTAGTTTCATGGTCTAGTATTTTAGTTGTTTTTTTAATTATCATCATCATTGATGATTTGATCAACGTTGTTTTTTTCAGTCATATAATAGATGACAGGAACAACTAGTAAGGTAAGCACTGTACTGACTATAGCACCTGCCACTAGAGATATCGCTAAGCCCTGGAAAATAGGATCAAAGAGAATAATCGAAGCTCCAATTACTACAGCTCCAGTGGTGAGCAATATCGGAGTAGTTCTCACAGCTCCAGCATCGATAATTGCATTCTTAATATCAATACCTTCTTTTAACCGAATCTCAATAAAATCTATCAACAAAACAGAATTTCGGACCATTACACCTGCAAGAGCAATCATCCCAATGAAGGATGTAGCGGTAAAGTAGGCACCTAGAACCCAGTGTCCAAGCACTATACCAATTAGTGATAATGGAATGGCTAGCATCATTACAAATGGAGTTCTGAAGTTCTGAAACCAACCAACAATCAACATGTAGATAATCAAGATTACGATCAAAAATGCTGCGCCTAGATCTCTGAATACTTCTAGAGTAATCTGCCATTCCCCATCCCACTTTACAGTAAAATTTTGTTCTTCATCAGGTTGTCCTATATATTTTTCTGTAAGACTATACCCAGAAGGCAATTCGATATTTTTTAGCTTGTCTTCCATGCCTAGGATAGCATAAACCGGGCTTTCTAGATCTCCAGCCATATCTGCTGTTACATAAACCACCCTTTTTTGATCTTTTCGATAGATGGTTTTAGCTAGAATACCTTCTTTGATATCAACTAGCTCACTGATCGGAACCATCATCCCTCTTTTGGAAGAGATATTGATTCCCTGCAGTCCATCGAGGCTATTGCTATTGATTTCGTCAAGTGTCAATACGATTCCTACATTATCCTGTGCAGCTGCGTCATAAAGAGTTGAAACCTCATGCTTGCCAAATAAAGTAGCAATTGTATTGGTAATTTGTTGAGGAGTAATACCGTAGAGCATAGCTTTCTCCCTATCCACTTCTATTTTATATTCTGTTTGCTCTGCTTCTACCATCCAATCAATATCAACTACATCATCTGTGTTATGTAGGATATCCTTAATTTTTTTGGCTATAGATTGTTGCATCTCGTAGTCTGGGCCATATACCTCAGCTACAATTGTAGATAGAACTGGAGGGCCAGGCGGTACTTCTACTATCTTCACATTAGCTCCATATTTAGCACCTATAGCTTGGATAGGAGCTCTCAATGCCTTAGCGATATCATGACTTTGTCTATCTCTATGTTCCTTATGGAGTAGATTTACTTGAATATCTGCCATATTGCTTCCACCTCTGAGATCATAGTGTCTTACTAAGCCATTAAAGGTGATAGGAGCAGATGTTCCAATGTAGTTCTGATAATGAACAACCTCAGGTAGGGTAGATAAGTGTTGAGCGATCTCCCTAGTAACTGCAGCTGTACGTTCAAGGGTTGCACCTTCCGGCATGTCGACTACAACTTGAAACTCATTCTTGTTGTCAAAAGGCAACATTTTTACAACAACGGTTTTGTTGAAGAATAAAAATATTGAACCAATCATCAATAAGAAAGTACCTATGATTAATGTCCATCTTTTCTTAGATGAATTAAGTAAAGGTCGCTCTAAAGCATTGTAAATTTTATACACCCAACTTTTGTTTATTGCTTGGTCATCATGATCTCCATTGTCATCATGGTCTTCTTTTTCTTTCAAAAGGTGGAAACCAAGATATGGTGTGATGGTCAACGCCACAAATAGAGATAAAATCATGGCAATAGATGCACCGATCGGCATAGGACTCATATAAGGTCCCATCATTCCTGATACAAATGCCATAGGCAATATTGCAGCGATTACTGTAAATGTTGCTAATATCGTAGGGTTACCGACCTCATTGATTGCAAATAAGGCTGCCTGCTTGAATGGGAGCCGCCGCATCTTGAAATGCCGGTGCATGTTCTCTGCTATGATGATACTATCATCTACGACTATTCCTACTACGAATACCAAGGCAAACAAAGTGATCCTATTCAGTGTATAGTCCATCACATAATAGCTAAACAAGGTAAGTGCAAAAGTCAATGGCACTGATAAGAATACAACAAGGCCACCTCTCCAGCCCATTGCAAATACAACTAATATCGTAACGGCAAGAATGGCAACAGCGAGGTGTAAAAGTAACTCTTCGACCTTGTGTGATGCAGTCTCTCCATAGTTACGAGTGACATCTAAATGGACATTATTGGGTATTAGTGTCTTTTTAAGATCTTCTGTTCTTGCAATGACAAGATCAGCAATAGACATAGCATCAGCACCTTTGATTTTGGATACAGAAATTGTTGTTGCAAAATATTCTGAAGGATTCTTGACATAAGCTTCATTGGTCTTGCCATATCCAAACGTTACATAATTCTTTGCGTCTTCTGGCCCATCAGTCACTTGAGCAACTTGCTTCAGATAGACAGGCATGTTTTTATTGACTCCGACAACAAGGTTTTCTACATCATCGATGCTTTCTAGAAAGCTTCCAGTCGTCAATAGATATTCTCTATCATTGTTGACAATAGATCCACTTTGCATTTGAGCATTGTTAGCTTTGATCATCTGGATAATACTGAGGGGATCAATATTATTCTGAGCCATAAGCTCTTTATCCAGGGTAACTTTTAGTTGTCTATTTCTACCTCCTATACTTTTAGTTGTAGCAACTCCCTTTACTTTTTTGATTTCATTCTCTACCACTTTGGCGAGTTCTCGAATTTGATAATCATCATAGTCCTCGCTCCAAAGCGTAAGTCCTAGCATAGGTACATCATCTATGGTTCGCGTTTTGACGATGGGTTCATAGATACCATTTTGGAAAATTTCACGATTTTTCATCAACTCATTGTATAAGTTGACATAAGCACGCTCAGTATCTTCTCCTACTATAAATTGTACAATAAGCATAGCTTGTCCATTCATGGACATAGAGTGGATATGGTCAACTCCCTTGATGTTAGAGATAACTTTTTCTAAGGGCTTGATGACCCTGTTTTCAAGTTCCAATGGACTTGCCCCAGGATATCCGACCATAATGTCAGCCATTGGAACATTGATTTGTGGCTCTTCTTCACGAGGGATAAGAAACGTACTATATATTCCTATGGCCATCATTGCTACCATCAAAAGGATGGTCAGTTTTGATTGCATAAATGCTGCTGCAATCTTACCAGATATACCGTTATTCATGTGTTCTATTTATGTGTGATGTTAATGGGAAACTACTTGATCGTTAATGGTGCTCCATTATAGAGCCTTGATTGAGAGGAGACTATTAGTTTATCCCCTTTTGACAATCCAGATAACACCTCATAGCTGTCTCCGTATTTTCTTCCTATTCGCAACCACCTTAAGATGGCTACATTATCAGAACCTACAGTGTAGGCTCCTTTCAGCCCTCCTTTCAGTACTAGACTATTTTCAGGTATCAGTATAGTTTCTTGTTGTTTGTCTTGATTTCCTTCGAAGGATACTGTTGTAAACATTCCTGCGTAAAGTTTATGATCATGTTTATCTAGATTAAGCTTTACGATAAATTGTCCACCAGTATTACTAGATGAAACTGCGATTTCATTAACTATACCATTGATTTCTTTTTCAATTGACTTAAGCCAAATTGTTGCTTTTTGACCAATTTTTATAGAAGAAATTTGATTTTCTGGCACCATTGCTACAACTTGATATTGACCTGACTTAGCGATTGTAAGCAATGGCATACCAGGATTTGCGAGATCACCAGAATTGGCATATTTGGCCGTTATCGTTCCTGAAAATGGAGCGGTAATTCTAGTATATGCGAATTGAGACTTGACTTCATTTTCCATTTGTTTCGCTGCTTCGAGCCCAGCTTTTGCCATGTTGTAGTGGGTTGAAATGTCATCTAGCTCTTTCTGAGTCACGCTATTTTGTTCAAAGAGCGTAGTGATTCTATCATAATCTTTCTTTGCATTTTGTAGGCCGGCTTCAGCTTGTGTAATATTAGCTTTGACCTGGCCTAGTTTAGCTTGTAAGTCCGAATTACTGATATTGACGAGTACTTTCCCTTTGGTGATATAGTCTCCTACTTCAGCATTGATCCCTGTGATGTATCCCATCATTCGAGTACTGATATTTGCTTCCTTTTTCGGCTGTACGTTTCCACTAACTGAGAAACCACTTACTGTGTTTGAACTAGAAACATTTTGTGTCTGTACAGTGATTGGTTCCATTTTGGTGATAGGAGCACTTTCTTCGTGAGAGGAACATCCTACGATTGTCATTAGGGTAAATAAGCTAGCGACTAATAATGTATTATGTAATGTCTTCATTTTTTATTTTTATTTATGCTGAATCAATGAGAGCTGTTTATTTCTCACCGCTCAAAAACTGAGCATATAAATTGGCGATGTTGATTTCTAATATGGTTTGTAATTCTTGTAATTTTTTCTCCGAGTAGCTAGCTTCTGCCATCAATACGTCCGAAGCTTTTTCAAGGCCTTGCTCGAAACGATTGCTTCTTATTCGGAGCGATTCGCCGGCTTGTTCTACAGCTAGTTTTACTGTATTCAATTTTATGAGCGCTTGTTCTTGCATCCGTATGGCTTTCTGAAATTCTGCTTGATTTTCTGCCATATACTTTTGCTTGGCAAGCTGTCCTTTCTGAAGTTGTGCTTCTGCTCTTTGTATTTTAGCACTTCTTTGCTTTCCATCAAATACATTCCAACTGATTTGAGCACCTACGAGGTAATTTGTTGCATCGACAGCGATTGGACTATTATCGTTGGTTTCGAATGTAGCAAAAGCATTTAGCCTCGGTAGAATGGACTTTTTCTCAGACTCTATCATCTCCATGTATGCCATGTTGGCCTTGTCCATAGCCATGAAATCTGATCGATTTGTACTCACATTTACTGGCATCAATGACTCCGATAGTTGTAAGCTTTCAGCAGGAAGGATGAGTGGGTAAGTTGTATTTTGCATTAGTGTATGAAGCTGATCTGAAATATCTTTAGTCTGATTTTCGGCCGCTAAGATTTTATTTTTCAGTTCATTTATACTAACATTTATCTGTAGTAAGTCTGCTTTTTGAAGGTAACCCACATCATAACTGTTCTGTGCATGTTGTTGATTGGCCTGAGCCGTTTCTAATGCTTGTTCTAGTACAGCTATAGCTTCAAAGGCAAACTGCAATTGCATATACATTTGTGAAGCGGCAAAGGTGAGGTGTTCTTTTGTTCTTTCTTTTTGAAAAAGAGTAGCCTCCATACCCAATTTTGCAGCATTTCTTTGGTGCTTTTTATCTAAGTTGATAATTGGTTGTTGAACTTTAAGTTGAAATGAAAAATTCTCAATAGCACCAGGATCATTCAATAATGCTGGATTGAAATCATTTTGTGTTACAATAGATTGATTCAATTTTAAACCAAAAGCCATAAGTGGACTGGATGTTGTAATACCTGTATAGTTTAAAGAAACGTTTGGGTAGTACATCGCTCTTGACTGGAGATAGTCCGCTTCTCGCAGAGCATAATCCGTATCTACAATCTTTATATCCAGATTTCTTTGAAGGACATTCTCCTTGATCTCGGACAACGACATTTCTACATCCTGACTTATACCTATTGTTGCAGAAGCTATTAGTAAAAGGATGAAATATATTTTAGTTACTTGCATGTCAATTCTTATTTTAAATCTAGTGCAAAGATTGATTGACTTTGGGGATTGCTGTGTAACTTGGATTACATAGCTATGTAACTTGAGTAACATAGATCAGGAGTAAGTCCACAATGGAAGGGCTTGTGAAGGGAAAGGTGCAAAAAGTAACTCTTCTGTGTGTTCCAATGATAATAAAAAAGCCTACAAGACACTGATATTTTCTATTTGATTATTAATCGCGGCGCAATTAAACTACATAAAGAGATAATGTCAAATAAGAAGGTGGCCTCAGAGAGGTCACACGTACATGTATCCTGGGAGGTGATGTTTGACCTATCTCAGGTCTTATGAAACTACTAAGTGGTTTGCTAATCAAGCAAATATTGAAACTCCTACTTTTGATACTTTAATTATCTCGCCAGATGGTGAGACTAACATACAATTGATCATTACAGATGATGATGGTTGCATCGTAGCCGATGATTTATTGTTGACCGTTATCAATAATGAAGTTCTTGTCATATTAGCCAATGTATTTAATCCATCGAACAGTACATTTGGGATAGAAACATTTGATGTTATATCTATAGTCAATAGATTTGCGATTTACGATCGCTGGGGTGCTCTTGTTTTTGATGAGAAAGAGTTTGCACCTGACGATCAATCTAAAAGATGGGATGGTACTTTGAATGGATCATTTGTTGAAAGCGGAGTATATGTGTTTTCCATATCTTATACCAATCAAGAAGGTGTGGCTATTTCTATTTTTGGTGATGTTGCAGTTATTAGATAATTTAATTAGAACAATGAAGTAGTCGTTTGTCAGAAGTTCTGACAGGTAGAGGGAAGACCATAGTACTGTTTGGAGCTTTGGTATAGGCATACTATTCCTTTGCCCATCAACTGCTCTTTTTCGTCAATTGGTATTATATTAAATATTGATTTTCAACATTTTATAACAAGATACAATATTAATTATTTCTGATTTGTTATATCTTGAAATCTATTAAACATAAAACACGCCTGTTCAATGATATTTTTGAACGAAAAACTGTACCGTCTTTTCATCCTTTTATCCTTGATGTTTATAGCAACAATAGGATATGCACAAGAGAATTGTACAAACGGGATTGATGATGATGGCGATGGATTGATTGATCTTCTGGATTTAGAAGATTGTTTTTGCGGAGAGATAATTTACGACGAAGTTATTGCTGATTTTGAAGATATTTCATGCTGTCCAGATACACATTTTCAAGGTCCAGGAGATGATTGGTGTTTGGAAGATGGTTGGCTTCCTGCGAGTGCCGCCACTTCAGATTATTACAATATGTGTGATTATTTAGGAAATCCAGGAGGGATAATGGTTCCCCTTCCAATTCCCTCTGGAGTTGGTGCTATTGGATTTAATTCTCGGGAACAAATAGGCACATGTTTGGATAACTCGATGATTGAGGGTGAACTCTATGAATTGAGTTTTTTTATTGGTTTCAATGCGCTGAATGGGGGTGTTACTTCTGACTTAGATATAACTATTGTTCTCTACGGAACTGGAGACTGTTCTAACTTCCCAGAAAGTGGTATTGAATTTTGTTTTGATGATTTTGAAGAGTGGGGTGTAATAACTGAAGTCCCTGTGTTAGGAACAGAAAATGATAGCTGGCTGTATGTAGAAACGGTTTTTGTCGCTCCAATGAATGCTGCTGCCATAGCATTTGGAGTAAGCTGTTCTGTCCCCTGGCCAAATTATCATTTTATTGATGACATTCATATTACGGGAAATTATATTGTCCCTTATACTCCTCAAGACTTGATTTTTTCAGGGAATTGTATAGATGGTGTTTCGGTAGAGCTGCCTATTTCTACAGGTACTCAATTTCAATGGTATCTCGATGGAGTGGCTATACCTGGTGCCACATCCAACCCTTATCTAATAATCGATGCTTCAGCTGAAGGTGCATATCAAGTAACTTACTTAGAAAATGGTGCATGTAGAGTTTCGAATCCAATTAATATTCAAATTGAACCTGATATAATAGAAATTGAAGGAGACATTTCTGAGACCCCATGTCTAATTGATAGTGATGGATCGATCGATATTTCTATGAATAGCTCAAATGAGCCGTTTGATTTTGAATGGAGCAATGGATCAATGACTGAAGATCTTGTAGATGTACTTTCGGGAACATACACAGTGACAGTTACAGATGGAAATGGATGTTTTGGCACTGAAACATTTATCCTAGAAGAACCTCCATCTATCGCAGCTGAACTGTCAGGAGATTGCGTAAGTGGTGTTACTATTTCAACTATAGATATTCCAGGATATTCCTATCAATGGTATGTAGATGGGAATCCAATTTCTGATGAAAACTCAACTTCATATCTGATTCCTTCTGGAATTCCAGGAGAATATCAAATTATAGCTAGCATGGGAAATAGTTGCATTGCTTCTGTGCCAATATATGTATATGTAGACGTTGATGTCCTCCAGGTAAATGGTGAGGTTTTAGATGCCCTATGTCATGACTCTACTGATGGGAGTATCGATCTCGAAATCAGTAATGCGAATACTCCAGTAACCTATAGTTGGAGCAATGGAAAAGAAGTAGAAGATCTTTCGAACTTGGGTAGCGGTACATACTCTGTAACCGTAATCGACGAAAATGGATGTTATGGAGAAATGGAATTTACTATTGAAAGCCCACCTCCGATGACTATTACTTCAGATTATAGAGATACAATATGTGCGAACGGTTTTGCAGAAAGTATTTCACTTGCGATCTCTGGTGGCACCGCGCCCTATACAAATTACTGGAGTACTGGAAGTAATCAAGATACTTTGTTTAATATTAGTGCTGGGACATATTCTGTTGAAGTATTAGACTCACTTGGATGCACGGTTACAGATACTTTTATTATTGGTTTGTTTCCATTGATTGCCTTGGAGTTTGAGACCACTCCCACAGATTGTGGTGGGGAAGACAATGGAGCTATCGATCTTACCATAAGCAATGGTAGTTCATCTTTTGAAATTCTATGGAGTAATGATTCAATATCTGAAGATGTAGATAATTTGAATGCTGGATTGTATTTTGTAACTGTTACAGATAGTTTTGGTTGTTCGGTTATCGACTCGATAATGGTCAATGAAATAACAGGGCTTGATGTCATTGAAACAATAAACGATATTACATGTGCTGGAGAGGCCAATGGTTCAATCAATTTGGAAGTATCAGGAGGTGAATTGCCCTATGACATCTTATGGTCAAATGGAGTAGAAGTGGGTAACATCGTCAACTTATCTTCTGGGTTTTATGAGGTTACAATTATTGATGGTGCAGGATGCTCTTGGATTGAGAGCTTTGACATCTTGGTTGAGTCAGAAATTTACATAGACGCTATTGTTGAAGACAATACTTGTTATGAAGAAGAACAGGGCAGTATCGAACTTACAGTCCAAAATGCGAGCACCATTTACTCTATTAATTGGAGTGACGGTTCAACTGATGAAGACAGATACAATCTAACCGTAGGCGAATACAATTATTCTCTTGTGGATAGTTTTGGATGTGTGTATTTGGATAGTTTTATCATTTTAGAAGGAGAAGAAATCACCTACCAATCTATATTATCAGAACCCGGATGCAATGGAGCTGCAGATGGATTAATCAGTATTTCACCAGTTACAGGAGCATTTCCATTTACTTATGAATGGAGCAATGGAGATACTTTAAATCAAATAAATGAACTGCCATCTGGCACCTATTTTTTAACTATATCAGATGATAATGATTGTGTCAAACTGGATACTTTTATTTTGTCAGAAAGCAGTGATGTTGAAGTGACCGAAACGATAGCTCACAATTTGTGCTATGGAGACAGTGAAGGCTCAATCAGTTTGGATATTAGTGGAGGCAACCAACCCTATGAAATTTTGTGGAATAATGCCGAGACATCAACTGATATTGATGATTTACCAGTTGGAGATTATTTTGTGACAGTTGTAGATGCAAATGATTGTTCTTCTAGCTATTTGTATTCCATATTTGAACCAGATTCACTACAAATTGAGGACATTATAACGCTGCCTTTGTGCTACGATGGTATTGGAAGTATAGAGGTACAAGGCAGTGGTGGCACACCAGAATACACTTTTTTATGGTCCACTGGAGAAACGAATCCACAAGTAAATATTTTACCTGGAGATGCTTATTCAGTAACCATAACTGATATGAACTTCTGCACAAATTCAAAGACTTACTTGATAGATGATATTCTTGAAATAGAAATCATCACTACATCTATAATAGACCCTAGCTCTTTAAATGATGATGGATCAATAACATTAGAAATATCTGGAGGAACACTTCCTTATGATGTAACTTGGGATAATGGGTTAACTGGCATTATGATTGATAATTTGGGAGTTGGTACTTTTACAGCAACTGTTGTAGATGCCAATGCTTGTACGCAAACAATTACAATAGAACTTTCAAATGACCCGATGTCAGTAATTGGATTAATCGCTAATAATTTGTGTTACGGAGACTGCGAAGGTCAAATCGATCTGACGGTCGAAGGTGGTTCAGAACCTTACACAATTACGTGGTCAAATGGCCAGTTTGGAACAAATGCTACCTCACTTTGTAATGGAGAACATCAAGCTACGATTACTAATGGACTAGGGGAAGAAATCATATCCGAATGGTTCATTATTAATAGCCCAAGTGTTATTATCATAGATGGCCAAGCTTATGACATATCTTGTATTGATAAGAATGATGGTTCAATTATCGTCACTCCAAACGGAGGAGAAGGACCTTTCGACTTTAACTGGAGTAATACAATGATAGGGGACTCAATTGGGAATTTAAGCCCAGGAGATTACAGTGTAACAATAATGGATAATAATGGATGTTCTGAATCTGGGATATACACTATTGAGGATATTCCGCTTATTGAAATTGATATAGAAACACTGCCTTATGATTGTGAAAATTTGTTGAGTACAATCATTATTAATGGAGATAACATCTATGATTACCCTTATTTTCTTAATGGTAACCCAGCAATTCCAAATATTCAAAACGAAATAACGGATCTTGAACCAGGTACTTATCAGCTTTCTTACGCTATAAATGAAACCTGTGTCATCAGCATTGAGACAGTAATATTGCATGAAAAGCAAGACCATCATTTTGAATTGTCGGATATAGATTTTACTGTCATTGAAGGAGAAGAAGTTAGTTTAACCATAAACCTGATTGATGACCCATTGTTGTCAGATTTTACTGTGGATTGGTCAATAATCAATTCATTCGATTGTACACTAACGAATGAATATGGCCAATGTATAGAAGTATTGATTTACGCTTTTGAATCAGAAACTATTGAAGTAGTGATAACTGATACGGACGGTTGTGAAACTGTAGTGGAAGCTAAGATTATTGTGGAAGAAGGAGACACTGGAATCTACATTCCTAATATCTTCAGCCCTAATGGCGATGGAGTAAACGATGAATTTTTAATTGCCACAAATGATGAAGAACTATTTATAAAGTCCATGCTAATATTTGATCGTTGGGGGAATATTGTATTTTCTCAAAAACAAACAGATTTGCAAAATTTCATTTCTTGGAATGGAGAAATGAATGGTAAGAAAGTGGCACCTAATGTTTTTGTTTATAGGTTAGAAGTTGTTACTGGCAAAGGGGAGACTAAAGTTTTGTTTGGAGATTTAGCCGTAGTGTATTGATGGAGGATGTTTCTAATTCAATGGAGAAGAAATTATATGCCATTAAAGTAAATTATGTAGAGTTATGATTACAATTTCATTAATGTTGAAAAAATAACTCTTTAGCATTCATTTCTTAAGATGTTGTCTCCTTTGTATCACTTGACTATCAATCACCTGTCGCTCTTCTTTAGATAAATTTTATAGTGCTTCATCGTTTCCATTGTGCAAATAGTCGATACCTACTTTTAACATCAAAGACGGAATGATGACTTTATCCGACTTCTTTGAGAAGTATTCAATAACTTGCTGTATTGTACTCAGTCTTTCCTTAGAATAATTTTCAATACCAATTAAAATTCCAAATGCCGCAAATGTGAAGCCTTCATAAAGAAGAGATGATTTTTCTTTTGATTTAAAATATTTATCAACTGCTATAAATTGATTTAAAGGTAGGTGCTAAAGTATACATTTGCAAAGTGCTTTTATTATATCTTCGCCAATCATTTCTGAGCTACATTCTAAATTATCCTTGAATATTCGATTTAATATCTTTTTAGATGATTTCCAATTCTTTTGTTTAATGTTTACTTGTATTTAAGTAACCACCAGCTAACCCATAGTTTTACATTTGTCAAAATTTGTAGAATTGTGATGCTTTTTTAAAATATTATTCTACGATTTCCATTCATGATCATTTCCCTATCAGCGTTCTACAGTCAACCCAAAGCACTTGGCGACATGACATCCTCCAAATGACATGAAACTCATCCAGATTGATACCCACGCAACTAAAGTCATGAATACTTTTATATTTACAGAAATATAAATAAAGCTCTGGAGAAATATTGAAGTATAATATGGATTACGATTACATAATAGTAGGAAGTGGTTTTGGGGGATCTGTCAGTGCGTTGAGATTATCAGAAAAAGGGTACAAGGTTTTAGTCGTCGAAAAAGGCAAGTGGTTTGAGGCTAAGGACTTCCCAAAGACCAACTGGAATTTTAGAAAATGGCTTTGGTTGCCTAGTCTACGTTTTTTTGGAATCATGAAACTAACTGTCTTCAGGCATGTAGCAGTTTTGTCGGGGACAGGAGTAGGCGGAGGTTCTCTAGTGTATGCGAATACATTACCCATTCCTAAATCTACATTTTTCAAAACTGGAAGTTGGAGTGATCTTCATGATTGGGAAAATGAACTAGCACCTTATTATCAAGAAGCTTTGAGAATGCTAGGTGCGACCAAAACTCCTAAGATGTTTGATGGAGATCTAGCGTTAAAAAAGGTTGCTCAAAACTTGGGGATGGAAGAGAAATTTGATGCCACCAATGTTGCCATATATTTCGGAGAAGAAAATGTGACTACAGAAGATCCTTATTTTGATGGAATGGGACCGAGCCGTACGGGCTGTAATTACTGTGGTGCCTGCATGACAGGATGTAGGAATAATGCTAAAAACACGCTGGACAAAAACTACCTATATCTAGCACAAAAATACGGGGCGAAAATATTAGCCGAAAATGAAGTCTTTGATGTACGCCCCATTAGCTCAACAAGTGGAGATGTTGGTTATGAAGTGTCCATCAAAACGAGTACAAAATTTATTGCTAAAAGCAAGGAAATAAAAAGTAAAAATGTCATATTTTCAGGTGGAGTATTAGGTACTATCGGTCTATTACTCAAGTTAAAGACTGGCTCACTACCAAACCTTTCAGAAAGGCTAGGGCAAGACATAAGAACCAACAATGAAACCCTAGTGAGTGTCTCTAGTCTAGAGAAAGACAAAAACTTTTCTAAGGGTGTAGCCATTGGCAGTATTCTAGATACGGATGAAAATAGCCACCTAGAAATATGCAGATATTCTGAAGGATCTAATGCATGGAAACTCATACATTTCCCATATGTCACGGGCAAAAATGTGTTCTTTCGATTGGCGATGGTATTTGTGTCTTTGGTCACATCTCCTATCAAGTATTTCAAAACTTATTTTGTAAATAGTTGGGCAAAGAAGACAGTGGTGCTACTATTTATGCAAACGCTAGATAGCACACTGCAATTCAAAAGAAATATTTTTGGATTTATGAGTTCAACGGTTAGTACAGGTAAGAAACCAACTCCATTTATTCCAGAATCTGGCAAGTTGGTTAGCGAATATAGCAAGGCAATAAATGGTGTAAGTACGTCATTTGCATTGGAAACGATTGCAGGGATTCCGTCCACTGCACATATCTTGGGAGGGGCTGTTATGGCTGAGAATCCTAATGAAGGAGTAATAGATAGAGACAATAGAGTTTTTGGCTATCAGGGTCTTTATATTATAGATGGATCTATGATTTCTGCAAATCCAGGAGTGAATCCATCATTATCCATTACGGCAATTGCAGAGCGAGCAATGGATCAAATACCACATAAGAATGTTTATAAGTAATCCATTCTCAGTGTTTACTACGAAACCCGGAAAAGCTTTTACTATTTACTTAAATGGTACTGGGTGCTATGTTTTGGGTATTACGCCAAATTTTGACATATTAATTGGGAATCGATTAACTGAAACTCATCAGATTTTAATGCGAACAAGAAGTAAAGGCAATGAAATATCTAATTAAAGCGATAAAGATTATTTTAGCTTTTACTGCATTGATCATTATTGGTGTCATTCTCTTTTTTGGACATAGTGATATCCCAATGGAGGAGTTAAAAGCTAAGTATACTAATTCAGCTTCCTCATTTATCTCAGTGAATGAAATGAATGTACATTATCGTGACGAGGGAGATCAAACAGATTCTATACCGATTGTACTGATCCATGGTACAGGGTCAAGTCTACATACATTTGATGAATGGACTAATAGCTTGAAGAATACGAACCGAGTGGTCAGAATGGATCTTCCTGCATATGGTTTGACAGGACCATTTCCCGATCGCAACTATTCTATGGCTAATTACACTGTATTCATTCGTGAATTTTTGAAAGCAAAAAAGATCAAACTATGTGTACTAGCTGGCAATTCCTTAGGTGGAGAGATTGCATGGAATTTTACCTTATTGCATCCAGAGATGGTGAATAAGTTGATTCTCATAGATGCGGCAGGATATCCCAAAGAATCCAAGAGTGTTCCTATTGCTTTTAAGTTAGCTGAAATTCCAGTTCTGAGTAAGATTCTTACTTATATAACACCGAGGTTTTTGGTGAGATCAAGTATCGAAAATGTCTATTTTGATAAATCAAAGGTAACGGAGTTAATCATTGATAGGTATTTTGATCTTACTCTTAAGGAAGGGAATAGACAAGCTTTTGTTGATCGATTTAATATTTCAAGGGATAGCAGTGCGTATCATAATATCAAAAATATACAGCAACCAACGCTTATTCTTTGGGGCGGTGAGGATTTATTAATACCGGTGGAGAATGCTAATAGATTCCGCGATGATTTACCAAATGATACATTAGTCATATTGGATGATACGGGTCATACTCCAATGGAGGAGAGTCCCACGGAAAGCTTAGAGCCTGTCCTTAATTTTTTATAAATCTTGTAATCAGATATATAGTTCAACATTAGAGATCAAGTCACAGAATCTTGATCAATCAACGAATTGGAATAACAGGAGATGATTAAATTTGGCGATCATATATCGCATATTAGAGTGTTTTGATAGGAGTTTTCACCCCTTCAGAAATAAGTAAAACGGAAAGGTAAGCTGAATCCAAAAAATGAATCAAGCTTACCTTTTTAGTTCTAAAAATAAAAATGATAATAGCAATGAAAGCTACATCAAAGTGAGTATGGTGGGTAATGTCATTGGTTTATTTCTTTTTGGCGTTATGCAGGTTAATAAATTCTGGCAAGTCATTACTATTTCTATAATAGAATAATGCATTGTTGTATAGAAATCGCACATTTCAATTGCCATATTCCAACAGTGCAAATAACTGATCAATTTTTTTGGAAAAAAAGAGTAAAATCACCTATGATAAATGCAGGTATAAATACTATAGGATATGTAAATATTTGTTCAATTTACTTTCTTGTGAATGCCATAGTATTATGTCAAAACTACCTCATTAATTATTTTTTTAATCCTCCTCCCCACTGTAGTGAATCGCAGCACCCGCATTAAACATTAAACGATGTACAATTCATCGTCATTTGTATCAAATTGCCAATCGAAATAAATTGAGTTGATCTTAAAATCCAATCATTTCAAAGTTAGCAATGATGATTACATCAACTATGAATCATATGGGGTCTCACTCAAAAGTAAAGTGTTTGATTCAAAGACTAGAAAAGGTGAAAAAAACGCAAGACTTGAGTTTAGTAATGGGATCATATTCAATTATGATGATGGTAAGTTTAATGCCACTCTCGATGGAGATTATCTTGATATAAATGGGAAATATCTCATTCAATCTTACTTAGGAGTTATTAAATTGAGTTACAGTCCAAAAAGTGGCGAGATCTGGTGGGTATTTGAACCAAAAAAGTAATAAGAACTCAAAAAATGTTTCAGTTATATCCCCTCAAGATCGAGATACTCTCTTTACATAGAGGTTATTTAACCAAAACTACTTTATGAAAACAGGCATTTATACGTATAAAAAATAACATTGATATAGTTATTTTTGGGTATAAACTAACCTCTATGATTCCCTTACCATTTAAAAATATTGCCGTCTCTTTATCAGGAGGAGGATACCGTGCTACTACATTTCATCTTGGAGCGCTTTCATATCTTAATCATCAAACATTCAAAGGGAAATCAATCCTTGAGGAAGTAAAAATCATTTCTACTATTTCTGGAGGTACTTTTACGGGTGCTATGTATGCATTAAGACTTGCACAAGGAAAGACTTTTGATGACTGTTTCGAAGACCTCTATGAGTTATTGTTGAATGACCAACTTGTGGAATTAGCATTGCATAAATTAAGTAATCCAAGCAAATGGGTCAATCCGCATAAGAGTAAGGATATGATTAATGCATTTTCGGAAGTATATAATGAAATATTTTTTGAGGGCGCTACTTTTGATGTACTTTACAATGGCAGTAGTTCTCACTTAACGGATGTGATATTTGGTTCTTCAGAATTTACATTTGGGATTCAGTTTCGATTTCAAGAGGAAAAAGGACAAGGCAAATTCGGGAATGGGCATTTGAATGTACCCCAAGCAGCCACTAGAAATATTCGGATAGCTGATGCTGTGGCAGCTTCCAGTTGTTTCCCAGGGGGATTCGAGCCAATGATAATGCCTGTAGATTTTGGTAATGGACCTGATAGTGATTTGGATAAGGTATGGACCAGTCAAAAAGACTATCAGAAGACGGCCATTATGGATGGAGGTATTATTGATAATTTGGGTATTGAAGGTGTAAGGCTGGCAGAGCAAAGGCATTCGTCTGCCGAGCAGCCATTTATTGGTACCTATATCGTATCTGATGTATCGAGTGATATGATGACGCCTTACGAAGTTCCTATTTTGGAAGATGGTGGAATCAAAAATTTTATTACAATTAATGGCATCAATAATTTTGCAGCAATATTTATGATTGCAGCGGTAGCATTGCTTGTTTTTGCTCCAATGTCTAGATTACTTACCATTGCATTATCAAGTTTTCTGCCACTCATTGTGATTTGGTTTTTGGTCTATTTTTATGCCAAGGCGCAATTGTCGACTGCCATTAAGCAAAATTTTGGTGCAGATCAACTTCAGGAACTGCTAAAAGACTTCAGAATACTGATAAAGACGCCTGTTTATATTCTCGTCTATCTCATCAAATTCAGATTAACCTCTGTTCTGAAAATGGTGTCGGATGTCTTCCTACGCAGGATTAGGAGGCTATCATTGGAAGCATTATATCGTAGTAATGATTGGAACTACAGATTCAAATCAAACTATATATATACACTCCAAAAAAATGATCAGCAACTTACGGAGGCTATGAAAAGGATAACTAAAGTAGCTAATAATATGCCCACAACCTTATGGTTTACAGAGAAAGAATTTGAGGATAAAGTGTTGAATGATCTAATTGCTTGTGGTCAATTTACTCAATGTCGAAATCTTTTAAGGTATCTGGAAAGGGTGATGACAGGTACTTACAAGGAAAAAGTATGGGACACTCTCACTGCAGAATATCAAGATGATTTAATAGAATTGAATGCTAGAATATTACTTGATTGGGAACAATTTAAACTAGATCCATATTGGTTACTGAATAAGCAACTGAGTGGTAAAAAGGGTGAAATTGCATAAGGAGTTGGACGAATATTCAAGTTTTTATCACTTGTATACTGTGTTGATAAGATCGTACAAAAAACACATAAGAATATTAATCTTATTTCTGAGCCATTATTTTTAGGGAAAAGTTACAATAATATCATTCCACATCTTCAGTAGACACAATAGGAAATGGTTAATAAATCATATTTGGATGTATTAATCGAAGTATTACCCTGTGGGTTTGCTTGCGATCAAATAACGATGATAAACTGTTGTGTTTTGGAGTTGCTACTTTTTTGATATGTAATTCTCCTACCTGTAATGATTGATAGAAAGGAAGTACAGGAATAGTTTTATTTTGTCTGAGGAGATTGTGAATAATATACTTTTAATTTATCTGCATTGACCAAAGAAATTTGCAATTATATCTTATGAATATTTCATATAATTACCTGCCAATCTTTTACCTTCACCTCATATGAGCACAACATCAAAAGGCAAAACCCAGCGTGTCATAATCATCGGAGGAGGATTAGCTGGATTAGTCAATGCGATCCACCTCTCCAAAAATGGAGTCGATGTTAGGTTAATCGAGAAAAATCAATATCCAAAACATAAGGTTTGTGGAGAGTATATCTCTAAAGAGGTTTTGCCCTATCTTTCCTATTTGGAGGTTGATCCATTTGATTACGGGGCGGTAGATATCACTCGGTTTGAGTTGAGCACATCGAGAGGAAAGACGATCAAAACTGGCTTGCCTTTAGGAGGTTTCGGGATTAGTCGATACACCTTGGATGACGTACTGTATAGAAAAGCTATCGCTAATGGAGTGCGTGTATATAGTGATTTTGCTACTGATATAAAATTTATTGAGGAGGAAGATAGGTTTTTGATCATTTGTAAAAGTGGAGAAGAGTATCAAGCTGAAATTGTGATCGGAGCATTTGGAAAACGATCAAATCTTGACATGACGCTTGGTAGATCATTCGTCAAGCAAAAATCGCCTTATCTCGGAGTAAAATCGCACTATAAAGGTGAGTTTCCATCCGATTTGGTGGCACTTCATAACTTCGAGGGTGGCTACTGTGGTGTGTCTAAAGTAGAAAATGATCATATCAATATCTGCTATCTGACAGATTATTCAGCATTCAAAAAATACAAGAATACGGAGACATTTCAAGAAGAAGTACTTTGCGAAAATCCACACCTAAAGGAAATATTCAATAACTGTGAATCAGTTTTCGACCAGCCATTGACCATCAGTCAAGTATCATTTCTCCCAAAACCTACCGTAGAGAATCACCTTTTGATGAGTGGAGACAGTGCTGGGATGATCCATCCATTATGTGGAAACGGGATGGGCATGGCGATCCATAGTGGTCTCATCTTATCACAATCAATATTGGCATTTGTACATGGTAAAATAGAAAGTCGAGATGCAATGGAAAGACAGTATTCTAAGTTGTGGGATCAGACTTTTAGAAAAAGGTTAATGGCAGGTAGATTATTCAATTGTTTTTTTGGGAGAGATAAGGTACTAGAATTTGGATTAAATGCGCTTACTTATGTCCCTTCTATGCTGCCACGTATTATCAAACAGACCCATGGAGAACTACTTAATATTATTGAATGAGTGTGTAGATTCAAATGAAATGAATTTCACTAAATTGATGATTAAAATGATCAATTAGGCTAACATTGCGTTACGAATTATGTCAAATTAACTAGGTTTGCAGGCAATGGAAAGCAACATTAGTTGTGAAAACTTAATATATGTTTTTAGATACAAGCAAAAGAAGCGAAAGGACTGAGATAATGGATGATCTAGAAATGGAGGGAGACCTGCTAAGTCGATCGTTGGCTAAGTTAGATTGGATCAATAAGTGGTTGGGGGGAAATGACGTCACCCTTAATGGGCTTGATCAGTTAATTGCTAATCACCCGAAAGATAAAGTGCTAAAAATAGTAGATATAGGCAGTGGAAGTGGAGATATGCTTCGATTGGTCACTGACAAACTTAGAAAGCAAGGTAGAAAAGTAGATATTCTAGGAATGGATGCTAATGACTTCACGGTCAACTATGCTCGAAAAGAGTCAGCTAAATATCCTGAGATCAAATATAAAACAGAATATGTGAGTACTGCCACTTTTGAGAATCTAGATTATGATATACTCTTAGGGACATTGTTTCTGCATCACCTCAAAGATGATGATATCATCGACGTAATGAGGATCGGAGCCCAAAAAGCTAAATTGGGGGTTGTCATAAATGATCTCAATAGAAGTCAGGTTGCTTATTTTCTTTTTAATTTACTCACACTCTTTATTCCAAATCCCATGATAAGGCAGGATGGGTTGACATCGATATTAAGAGGTTTTAAAAGGCCAGATCTAGAAAAATATTCTGCTGCACTGGAAGTTGAAAAATATACAATCAAGTGGATGTGGGCATTTCGATTTCAGTGGATACTGTTTAAAAAGAAATATTAATTACATAATGCGAATAAAACCAACATGACACTACAAATAACAAACGAATAGTAATTTATGGTCAAAATAAAAGCTGTAGCAAAAGCCTTACCTGGGATCAGTCGATCGACAGACGAAATTATTCCATTCGTAAAGGCATGGATGTCAGGTCAGGACGAACGATTTCAGCGTAAAGTGCTTAAGATATTTCGAAATGCAGCTGTAGATAGGAGATATTCAGTTATCAGTCCTGAAGATGTATTTTCAGTAGACTCTTTCGAAGCTAGGAATGATCTATATGTAAAAGGAATACTTCCACTAGCTGAGCAAGCTCTGATTAATGCACTTGATAAAGCAGAATGGAAAGCGGATGAAATTGATTATTTGATCTCTGTTTCCTGTACAGGATTTATGATACCTTCTGTCGACGCTTACCTGATAAATAAGATGGGAATGAGACAGGATGTTGTGCGTCTTCCAGTTACAGAGATGGGTTGCGCTGCAGGGGTGTCAGGAATTATTTACGCCAAAAATTTCCTCAAAGCTAACCCCGGTAAAAAGGCTGCGGTCATTGCTGTCGAATCGCCTACGGCAACCTTCCAGTTGGATGATTATTCGATGGCGAATATAGTAAGTGCTGCCATTTTCGGAGATGGAGCAGCTTGTGTATTGTTGTCTTCAGATGAAAAAGATGATGGCCCTACCGTACTTAATGAGGAAATGTATCATTTTCCTAACACAACAAGACTAATGGGTTTTGATCTCAAAAATAGTGGTTTGCAGATGATTTTAGACCAAGCTGTGCCAGAGACCATAGCGGAGCATTTCCCAAATATTATTCACCCATTCTTAGAGAAGACTGGGCATGTGATTGCGGATGTGGATCATCTAATATTTCATCCAGGAGGAAAGAAAATCGTGCTTACTACCCAAGAGCTATTCGGTGCCATGGGTAAGAATATCGATGACACCAAAGAAGTACTAAGGCTATATGGAAATATGTCAAGTGCTACAGTGTTATATGTGCTGGAGAGATTTATGGATAAGGATATACCCAAAGGACAAAAAGGCCTTATGCTTAGTTTTGGTCCGGGATTTTCAGCGCAACGCGTATTATTAGAATGGTAGTAGACTATGGAGCAAATATTTAAAAACAAAAACGAATGGGCAATGATCTTAGGTGGATCAAGTGGTCTGGGGCTGGCTTCAGCTAAGAAATTAGCAAGTCAGGGTATGAATATTTGCATCATTCACAGAGACAGAAAATCGGACATGCCAAGATTTGCGGAAGATATTAACAGCATGATGTCTAATGGAGTAGAAGTCGTGACCTACAATATCGATGCTACAAGAGCTGATAAGCGAGCTGAATCTGTAGCTAATCTTTTATTCAAAATACAGCCTTTGGGTTCAATAAAAACGATAGTTTTCAGCATAGCTCGTGGAAATCTTAAGCCAATGCAAAGTGAAGACAACCAAGTGCTGAAAAGTGATGATTTTAGAATTACAATTGATGCAATGGCTATTTGTCTTTACGATTGGGTAAGAGAAGTTTTTAAAACAAAACTATTCTGTGATGATGCAAGAGTGATTAGTTTTACTAGTGAAGGAAATCAAAGGGCATGGAAAAACTATGCTGCGGTATCGGCGGCAAAAGCTGCACTAGAAGCCATCTCTCGGAGTATTGCGTTAGAATTTGCTCCATTTGGAATACGAAGTAATTGTATTCAGGCCGGAGTGACAGAAACACCATCTTTTCACATGATTCCTGGGCATGAGGACATTAGAAATCATACAATACTGAGAAATCCGTACAAACAATTGACGACTCCTGAAAATGTGGCAGATGTTGTCTTTCTTCTATGTACTGATGAAGCTAGCTGGATCAACGGAGCGATTATACCTGTTGATGGGGGAGAACGAATCGTTTGATACTGAAGAATGCAGAATAGCTGCAATCCGAGTATGTTTTGTAACTTAAAGATGATGAAATAATATTGCAGGGAATTAGTACTTCTAACTAAGCATGAAAAAGAATAACTCATACGCCTACATTCTAAAGTCTCTACCATATTCAGAACCATTTTTGTTTGTGGATGAGATAATTGAAGTTACGGAATTAGGGGTCATAGGTTCTTATACTTATGCCGCTGACAGTGATTTTTATCGAGGGCATTTCAAAGACAACCCTGTCACACCAGGAGTCATACTCACTGAGACGATGGCACAGATTGGTTTGGTGTGTTTAGGGATCAACCTGATTAAGCAAAGGGAAGAAAATGTCGATAATTTCCAGATTGCAATGACATCGAATGAAGTAGAATATTTGTTACCCGTATATCCAAATGAAAAAGTAATTGTAAAATCTGAAAAGGTCTATTTCCGATTTGGAAAATTAAAGTGTAAAGTTGTAATGCGAAACGCTGACAATGAGGTGGTGTGTCAAGGCACAATCGCAGGAATGATAAAATTACAGAAGTAGTAGTGTTATGAAAATCATACTGATATGAAAACAAGAGTGGTAATAACAGGACTAGGAGTAGTAGCACCAAACGGTGTAGGATTGTCTGATTTCAAAAATGCCATCAAAGCGGGAAGATCTGGCATCAAATATTATGATGAGCTGAAAGAATTAAATTTTTCTTGTTGTATTGGAGGAATACCGACGGTTACCGAGGAGATGAAGCTAAGATACATGAGCGAGTTACAATTGAGGAATTTCAGTAGCAATGGTATCATGTATGGTTGTGTAGCGGGAGTGGATGCGTGGCTAGATGCCGGTTTAGAGTTTTCATCAGAAGAGCCCATGTGGGATAGTGCATGTATTTTTGGTACAGGAGTTTCATCTGTTCAAAAGATGGCAGACGCTAGCACACTTATAGACCAAGGAAAGATTCGACGGTTAGGCAGCAATACAGCCTCACAGACTATGGCAAGTGGTGTAAGTGCCTACTTGAACAATATCATCGGCTTCGGTAATCAAGTGACAACAAATAGCTCGGCATGCACTACGGGAACGGAGTCTATCCTAATGGGATATGAAAGGATAATAGCTGGTCAGGCTGCGAAGGTGTTAGTAGGAAGTAGTAGCGATGATGGGAAGTATATCTGGGGTGCATTTGATGCCATGAAAGTAATGAGCTATAAACACAATGACAGTCCAACAGAAGGATCGAGACCCATGAGCGGATCTGCATCAGGGTTTGTGCCAGGCAGTGGTGCTGGAGCATTGGTTTTAGAAACTTTAGAGAGTGCTAGGGCTAGAGGAGCTAAGATTTATGCAGAGATATTGGGTGGTCATGTCAATTCTGGTGGACAAAGAGGTGGAGGTACGATGACTGCTCCAAATGCCTTGGCAATACAAAAATGTATTACTGGAGCGATCCATAATGCAGGTATTTCTACTGAAGAGAT
This sequence comes from uncultured Saprospirales bacterium, assembly GCA_963975265.1. Taxonomy (GTDB): domain Bacteria; phylum Bacteroidota; class Bacteroidia; order Chitinophagales; family Saprospiraceae; genus CAJXUU01. The sequence continues at coordinate 38,211 of CAXBGT010000004.1, read as the reverse complement.
AGATGTTATAAACGGACACCTTACGGCAACTATCAAAGACCCTGAAGAAGTAGATAATTGGTCTAAGGCTTTGGGGCGTACAGGGGCTGATTTTCCATATATTCACTCCTTAAAGTCGATGGTAGGACATTGTATTGGGGCTGCAGGCAGTGTGGAGTCAGTGGCAGCAATTCTGGGTTTATATGATGATTTTGTGTTTCCTAGTATCAATTGTGATGATTTACATCCTGACATAGAAAAAATAATACATAAAGATAGGATTCCTAAGGCGGTAATAGAAAATGCAAATACAAAAATAGTAGCAAAGGCCAGTTTTGGGTTTGGAGATGTAAATTGCTGTATCATTTATAAAAAATTTGAAGATGAATAATCAAGAACTAATTGATAAACTCAAGAAAATAGTAAAGCCATATATCCAGAATGAAGAGGCATTTGAAAACCTATCTGAAGAGACAAGATTCATAGAAGACCTGAAGATAAATTCGGCGAACCTTGTCGATGTTATTCTTGATGTCGAGGACGAATTTGATATTGAAGTGGGAGATGATGAAATGGAACAAATGCTGGATGTAAAGTCTTCAATAGAGATCATAGCTAAGAAAATTTCAAAATAAATGGTTGGAAATGATATTGTAGATTTATCAATATCTCAGGTAGGTGATGGGACGCGCAAAATCAGATATTTGGACAAACTATTTTCTGATAAGGAACTTGACATTATCCATCGTCTTGGTGATGAAGATATTTGGATTTGGCTGCTATGGTCTGTCAAAGAGAGTGTATATAAGATCGTCTCTAGAATAGAAAATAGAATTAGATATGCGCCTAAAACATTGCGATGTATAAGTATCACTAAGAAATCAGAAGGTAAATATGAAACCATAGTTGCATATCAAGGGCACAAATTTGTAGCCAATTCGGAATTAACGGACCATTATATTCATACCGTAGCTTCAAATTCGATGATTGAGATAAATCAGTTGTCAAGCAAAGTATTTACAATTTTTTCTAATGAGAATGAAAGTACTAGTGTCGATCGTAATGTTATTGATTACATTAAGGATAAATTAGGTTCCAGATCTACAAATATCACCTTAAAGCGTGATGAGAATAGGGTTCCGCATGTGTTCAGTGGCAATCAAGAAGTTTGTCAATTGTCGATCTCTCATCATGGAGGGTATGGTGCATTTGGACTAATATATTTGTAGATGAGTAGATGAAGCGTTGCGTAATCAATGCTGCTATAAAGTATACACGATCCCTATACTGGCAAAGTGGAAGTAAGCGAAATTATAGACTTGATCGACATCCGCTCCTCCTTCTATAAGGCGATACCCAGCCTTTACAGAAATAATATCAGAAAAGAGATCTACCGTCACTCCTGCAAAAATATCTTCTGCTCGACCTACCGGCCCTACTAATGCATCTCCCTTTAGCTGAAAGCCTATGGATTGGAATGGTTGATAAGCCAATTCGAAACTTACCAATGGAACAAATCCCAGGTCTGTGTTGTCCACTGTAATGTCGTCTTGAGTGAGGGCGATCCTTGCATCTCTTACCAGAATGCTTGCTCCTAGTTCAAAGGTAAAGTTAGACTTTCTAAGAAGTCTGTATCGGTAACTACCTCTGTATGTATTGAATTTATATCGACCATCAATGCCACTTCCTTCAAAACTTACTCCCTGGAATGAAATTTTAGGAAGAGTAGCGTTCTGATAGGCTACGGTAAGTGGTGCTGCAGTCACTTCAATGGAGTGTCGATTATTAATTGTGTAAGTCACTTCAGCCCTCAAATACCCTTTAGGATCATCCTCTTCGAAGTTATCATTGAATGAAAATAGAGTTCCTGCATTTTGGTCACCATTGGGTGCCTGCACATCATTATATTGGGTGGTGACTAAACCTGATTCTATGCTCAGTCTTAGTTGTGCATGACTCATAGCACTTACAAAAACACAGAATATGATAGATACAATAATTCTCATAGTTAATAGATTTATTCCTATAACTATAAAAGTCAATTCTAGTTCGAAACACTTTAACTCTGGCCTGTGAAATATTTTCAGTACAGATATGAATATAAATTCAAGTAACTAGAATAAGAACCGAACAAAACCATCTCGTGGGGAGTATGGCCTAGTAAACAAACTCATTAAATTATGAAAAAAATACTATTTTTTATATGTGGTGCATTATTTATGATGACATCATGTAAGGAAAGCAGCAAAGCTGAGGTTAAAGAAGATGTTTCTAAGATGGAGATGGAGATGAAAAAAGGTCTCGCTGAGCTAGAAGGGGACATGAAAGATGCCCAAGAGGAAGTTGAGGAAGAACTTGAAGAAATCGAAGAGAAGGTGAAAGATGCAAACGATGAGATGAAAGCGGAGCTCAACGAAAGAAAAGTGGAGCTAAACAAATGGCAAAATGAAATGTCAGCTAAAATGAAAAGCATGAATGCTGAAGCAAAGAAAGATTGGGCTAATTTTAAGAAGGAAACTTCTAATTGGTTGGAAAAAATGGAGAGAGATTTAGAAGACTAATTTTGATAAATTTATTTAAGTAAATTTTAGAACTTTCAAGTTATACATAGGGTTCTTGATCTGAGAAGGTCAAGGACCTTTTTAATTATACAAATAAATATAAGAGCGCAAGTGACAATTTCAACATAAGTTTGCGCAAATTTTCGAATAGTTAGCAATTAAGTAAAGCAAGGTTTATGAACGATTTTTTTACAATAGAAGCATTTAGCAAACATTTTGACGCCATAAGAGCTTGGATGGTTTTAGAATTACCAATGGTGATTATCCTGATAGTTGGTCTTTTTATTCTACTTAGAATTGTAAAAGCAGCCGTTTCTCGTTTGAAAAGTAGTCTTTTGAAAAGAGCTAGTAAAATGGACAGTTCAGACCCAATCGAGGCAGAAAAGCGGATCAATACACTGATGAATATCATTTGGGCAATTGTCAAAATGATCATTCTATTGACATTCGGCATGATAATATTGCAGAAGTTTGGTGTGAATGTAGGTCCGATAATCGCAAGTGCAGGAATACTCGGACTTGCTGTAGGTTTCGGAGCGCAACAATTGGTGAAAGATGTCATCTCGGGATTTTTCATACTACTCGAAAATCAAATAAGGACAGGTGATGCAGCTGTGATCAATGGCACTGCTGGAACAGTCGAAGTGATTCAGTTAAGAACGACCACGCTTAGAGACTTTTCTGGAACTGTTCATATTTTTCAAAATGGTAAAATCAATATGCTCTCTAATAAGACTAAAGAATGGTCAGCAGCTGTTTTTGATATCGGAGTCGCTTACAAAGAAGATGTGCAGCATGTTTCCGAGGTTATGAAGAACGTAGGTGAAATTCTGATGACTGATATTGAGTTCGCAGAAAAGATTACTACCCCAATGGAAATTATGGGTCTAGATCAATTTGGAGATAGTGCTCTTGTTATTAAAGCTAGAATAAAAACAAGACCAGGGATGCAGTGGGTGGTCACAAGAGAATATAATAAGAGACTGAAGCTTGCTTTTGACGCTGAAAATATTGAAATACCATACCCGCATAGAACTCTGGTATGGGAGAATGACCCGACGCTTTTGATTAATAAGTAGGGTGCTTCGAATACGTATAATAATCTGAACCTGACGTATAATAGGTTGATAATTATTTAATTACCTGAGTAGCTAACTTGCTAATCAAATAGGATAATTATGAAAAACTTAGGGTTATTAATATTACTTCTTTTGCCTTTAACTGCAATTGCAGATATACCAAGGGTGGACGCTTTAGAGGTTTCGTATAGAGGAAAAATATATTATGTTTTTGCAACGACTGCATATTTAAAGTTCGAGTATGGGTGCGTGTTCGATCAAATTTCTGGAGAGTACTTATATGAAGATCAAGCCTTTTTTTCTACTTACTTTCGTAGTACGAGGATAGAAATGTTTAAAGAATTGATCGTTATTCCCCACTCAAAATTATGGAATGTAGCGGATGACCATGGAGATGACTTATTCAGCGATAGGAATGTACTAATTTCAATAGGAAAGCCGATTACGGTAGATAATAGTGAAAAACTTATTCAACTTAATGGTCGTATTATAGGAGAGTCAGCGGGACGTAATTCTTCTCAAAAATTGACGATGAATGATGAAATTTGGATCAATGATTATCCAATGGAGAGAATTGCGGAAGAGTACGATGTAGGAATGTGTTATTTTGAGGTATTTGCCATCAAAGGAAATGTAACCAAGAAAAAAGCAAAGACAATTCATAAGAGATTAAAAATGGCCTATAAAGAAGACTATGGCAGCTCTCTTGGAGATGAAAAGGAAACAGGCATATTTTTAGATGAATTACTACAAAGAAATATTTTGGTCCTAGAGTTTTGTTCATGCTAGATGATTTAAGAATTTGCCATTCTTTCTATTTTCCATTATTTTAGTTGTTGACAAATCCAATGTAATGAAAGTAGAACTTGGACAATTGGTCAATGATAGTATCATAGATGAAAGGCCATTTTCTACTTTTGACACATGGTTTGATATCTATGACGATATAATTATTGATTATTATACACCAGACTTTTCAATTTCAGATGATAGTAGATTGCCTATAATAGACCGAACTCCAGTGATTAGAGAAAACCGATTGTATCCGGCGGATTGGTTAATGAGGTTTTATGGATTCAAGGTAGAAGAGATAGTTGATGATGCCCATCCTGATCTAGACTTAGAGATGGACCCTAAGTCAGCATATGCTTTGAGAAACCTCCATCTATTCCCTATAGACTTTAATACTGCCGACTATCACGAACTTTTGCGTATTCCTGGAGTAGGAGTGAAGTCTGCTAGGAAAATGATTGCTGGGAGAAGATTCTCTAAGTTAAGAGAAGAGCATCTTAAAAAGATAGGTGTCATATGGAAGCGTGCGCAATTCTTCATCAGCTGTGCAGGGATGAAGAAAAAGCTGCTTACGCAACCAGTACAATTAATCTCAAATAGCCTCAAGCCTGTATTTGTTTGTTATTTTGTTTTACAATTGAAATCGACCTACATATGTGGGTACTTTATTTCCACAACTAATCTGGTGGAAAGATCCTGAAGAAGACCGAAATTTGTAGTCAAAATATCCAGTTTATTCTACACCAGTGATAACATGATATACATCCCATTTTTTGATTCCGTATGCATGTCCTCAAAACCATGAGCAAGCTGCTTACCACTTCACACTAATCTCTCCAAATCCTTCTTGTATTACAAACGAGTGATCATTCAACTTTACTTCTTTGTCATCGACAAATGCTTTGTATTTAGTGCCTTCCATACCTATCAGGTCCACTTTGAATGTGTCATACGATTGAACGTATCCACGCTGTACATGCTGCGTCAATCGGAACTGTGATCCGTTCATGACTGATTTGAAGTTACGATAATTGAACTTTCCACTACGGTGCTCTTTGCCATTGCCTCTGTCTTCATAGAGGTAACTAGTATTTTCAGTGCCACCAACGTAAACTTTAAGTGTGACTTGTTTTATCTCTTTCTCGCCAACATACTGTTGCACAGGAAAAAGTGGAATTACAGCACCAGCCTTTATAAAAACGGGAATGGCATCTATAGTAACAGGTACTTCAATATCTTGGCTACCATCTGATTTCTCACCCGTAGAAAAATTGAACCACTCTCCTTCAGGAAGATACATAAATTTTGATTTTGGATTGGGCTCACTTATTGGACAAATGAGCATATTGTCTCCAAGTAAAAACTCATCCTCCTTCTGGATCGCTATTTCATCATTTTGGTATACATATGCTAGAGGTCTAGTCATAGGCATATAATTTGCTACATATTGGTAAAACGTTGTATAGAGGTAAGGTAGAAGTTGATATCTAAGTTCAAGTGTTTTTCGTACTACATCGATAGTTTTTGTTCCAAAAGACCACGGTTCTTGATCTCCGTGATCTCCAGAACTGTGTGTTCTGAAGAATGGGTGGAAAGTTCCAAGCTGCATCCATCGAGTATATAATTCTGGTGAAGGATGATCAATGAATCCACCTACATCTGACCCTACAAATGAGAATCCACAAACAGCCATTCTCTGTACTTGTCTGTTAGCCACTAATAGATGTTCCCAAGATGATTTATTATCTCCAGTCCAACCAAGACAATACCTTTGAGCACCACTATATGCGGACCGTGTAATCACAAAAGGACGCTCTGGGTGAATACTTTTTCTTACGCCATGAAATGTTGCTCTCGCCATCTGCATGCCATACACATTATGTGCTTTTCTATGGCTGCATTCATGTCCATCATAATTGTGACGAACATCATCAGGGAACGATTTATTTGGAGTTTCGAATACTGCTGGCTCATTCATGTCATTCCATACTCCAGCAACACCAATATCGGAGATTAATTCATCAAATAGACCAGACCACCATTCTCTTACTTCTGGATTGGTAAAATCAGGGAAATAGCAATCTCCTGGCCATACCTTACCTTTCATTAGTGGTCCATCTGCACGCTTGCAGAAATATCCTTTTTCGAAGGCTTCCTTAAAAACAGAATATTCTGGATCGATCTTTATTCCTGGATCGATAATTACAATTGATTTGAATCCATTATCCTTTAGATCACTAACCAATTTTTTAGGATCTGGAAATCGTTCTTTATCCCAAGTAAAACATCGGAATCCGTCCATGTAATCGATGTCAAAGTATATCGCATCGGCTGGTAATCTTAGTTCTCTGAACTTATCCGTGACTTCTCTAACATTAGCCTCAGGGTAGTAACTCCACTTACATTGATGATATCCAAGTGACCATAATGGCGGTAGATCAGGCGTTCCTGTCAGCATTGTGTATCTCTTAACTACATCAATTAGGTCTGGACCTGCGATAAAGTAATAATTCATTTCTCCACCTTCTGCCCAGAAACTGCATGCACTATTTCTTTCACTTGCAAAATCAAAAAAAGACATAAATGTATTGTCGAAAAATATGCCGTAACCTATACTATCATGCAAGCCCATGTAAAATGGGATGTTTTTATAAATTGGATCAGTATCTTTTTCGAATCCGTATTCATCCGTTCCCCATATTTGAAGACGCTTTCCTCTTATATTAAGAGAATGAGGTTTGTCTCCTAATCCGAAGTACATTTCTTTTTCGAATACGTGCTTACTTTGTTTGACGATGTTACCACCACTAGCTTGGAATTCTTCCCAGTGATATCCTTTCTCATCCTCGTTGATAACTTTGTCATCAATATCCTTAAATGTAAGTTTGAGGTTTGCTTTATTTATAAAGCATTTGACAGTTTTGGTTTCGATCATAAATGTGGTTACCGTCTCATGCAATTCGAGATGACGGTAACTGCCAACATAATTTTTATCGATAGCATAGGAAAAGTCTTCCTCTAGAGTGCCTTCCGTCCCGTATCGAACTCTAATAATTGAATCTGATATGACTTCGATTTTGAGAACTACTTGATTTTCACTATAAAAATGAAATATGTTTTTATCCACCGTATGATTTACCAACACCGATGGGTAATTATCTACAACTAAACTATTTTGCATATATATTATTCATTTGAATCGGCAAAGCTGCTATTTCTTTTTGAAAACCCGTGCACCAAGAGGTGGAATTTCGACTATAATCGATGATTTTTTACCATGAGAATACATTTCTTCACTGGACTTAGTGTGTTTTTCACAATAATTGGTTCCACCAAGGGTTTTAGTGTCAGAATTGAAGATTTCGAACCACTCCCCAACTTGTGGCACACCTACTCTATATTCTCTGTGAGCAGTTGGTGTGAAATTCAGTATTATCAGCAGATCATCCGCTTGATTTTTACCTTTTCTGACTATCGTCAGAATGGAGTTTTCTGAATCAGAATGATCTATCCATTCAAAACTTTCGAAACTGTAATTATTTTCATGCAATGCCAATTGCTCTTTATAGATAGTGTTCAGTGACTTTACGGTATTATAAATGCCTCTATGAGCATCATGTTGGAGTTCTGCCCAAGATAATTGACTGTTGTGATCCCATTCTGCACGTTGGCCAAATTCTGATCCCATAAAGAGCAATTTTGCTCCTGGGTGGATGTACATATATGTGTAGAGCAATCTAAGATTTGCAAACATCTGCCAGTCGTCCCCAGGCATTCTGCTCAGCATTGATCCTTTTCCATGGACTACTTCATCATGTGAAAATGGAAGGACAAAATTTTCAGTAAATGCATACACTAGACTAAATGTAATGTCTTCTTGATGAAATTTTCGATGTACTGGTTCTTTTTTGAAATAAGCCAATGTATCATTCATCCAGCCCATCATCCATTTGTATCCGAACCCAAGGCCAGCGTTATGAACAGGCTTTGTCACTCCTGTGAATGAAGTAGACTCTTCAGCTATCATCTGAGCATTAGGGAAGTGCTCATAGACCGCTTTGTTGAGATCTTTAAGAAATTGTACTGCTTCTAAATTTTCATTACCTCCATACACGTTTGGGTCCCATTCTCCTTCTTCTCTAGAATAGTCAAGGTAAAGCATGGACGCTACAGCATCTACTCTTAATGCATCTACACCATAAACTTCTAACCAGAACAATGCATTACTTATCAAAAAAGACTTCACTTCAGGACGTCCATAATTAAAAATAAGACTTTTCCAATCTGGATGAAATCCTCGTTTGAGATCAGGATGCTCATAAACATTGCTTCCATCAAAATTACCTAATCCATGAGCATCTTCGGGAAAGTGAGACGGCACCCAATCCAGAATAACTCCAATTCCAGCTATCCTCAAATCCTGAACAAATGTCCTAAAATCGGCTGGGGTACCCAATCGACTTGTAGGAGCAAAATATCCAGTTACTTGATAACCCCAAGATGGATCATATGGATATTCCATAATGGGCATGAGCTCTATATGGGTAAATCCTAGATCTTTGATATATGGGATAAGTTGCTCGCCTAATTCTTTATAGCTCAGATACTCTCTATGATCCCAAGGTCGTTTCCAAGATGGCAAGTGGATCTCATAGATTGACATCGGGTCTTGATGGGAATTTTTGATTTTTGATTTTTGAAGATCTAGATCATGTCGATAATCGTATACTATTGATCCTGTCCGAGGAGGCATCTCACAATAAAATGCATAAGGGTCCGCTTTTTCCGTTATTTCAAATGAATCAGCGTTGGTAATTCTGAACTTGTATAAATCGCCGACTTTCACATTGGGTGCAAATCCTTCCCATATGCCGGACTCATCAAACCTAACATGCAGTTGATATTCTGTTCCTGACCAATAATTGAAATCGCCGATGATTTCAACCTTTCCTGCAGCTGGAGCATAAACTGAGAAGTATACACCAGGAATACCATTGTGTTTTATAGGATGAGCGCCGAGTTTTTCATATAATTTGTAATGATTCCCTGACTTAAACAGTGCAATGTCAAAATCTGTTAACAACGAGTATGGTTCTATTATATTCAAATGGCTAATCCTATTTTGGTTCCTGCAGGAATTACTGCATTTTTAATAATTACTATGAGACCTTTTCGGATCACGTATGTATCCGTCTCCATGTCTTCTAGGCTGTCATCACCGATGATTTGGCAGTTATCCCCTACTTGAACGTGCTTATCAATTATTGCATTCTTAATGATACAATTATTACCCACTCCTTTAAGGTCTTTTATGTCTTTTTTCTGCATTTTATCCAGAGGACAGAATTCATCATTTCCGATAATGTAACTGTTTTCAATCTTCGTACCGGATCCTATCCATGACCTGATACCAATAATTGAGTGTATGATTTCGTCCGCATAGATCAAAGAACCTTCAGCGATCAGACTTTGCTTTATTCTTACATTATTGAGTTTGGCAGGAGGGAGCATTCTACCTCGAGTATATACTGTATTTTGTTTGTCAAAAAGAGTAAACCTTGGAGCATCACCTGCCATTTCTAGATTGGCATCAAAGTAATCTTTTATATCCCCTACATCCTCCCAGTATCCGTCATATTTGTATGCATGTACATTGAGCTTATCCTTTAGACTGCTAGGTATGATTTCCTTACCAAAATCAATTGCCATGTCGTATTTTTCTAACATAACCTCTAGTACTTTTCTTGAGAATATGTAGATTCCCATCGATGCAAGATAATTTCTACCTTGTCCCTTTAGGTCATCGCTCACCTCAGATTTCCAGTTTGGGAGCAGATCCGCGGCTGGTTTTTCAATGAAGTCATCAATTTTTCCATCAGATGCAACCTTCATGATGCCAAATGCAGAGGCTTGCTTTGCGTTACATGGGATAGTAGCTATTGTCACATCTGCTTGATATGCAATGTGTCGACCAATGAATGCTTCGAAATCCATATGATACAACTGATCACCCGACAAAATCAATATGTACTCCGCTTCATCATTCTTGATATTGCGAAGTGACTGACGAACTGCATCGGCTGTACCTTGAAACCAGTTGGAGTTTTCTTTTGTCTGCTCTGCAGCTAATATATCTACAAATGCAGATGAAAATCTATCAAAATTGAAAGTGTTTTTTACATGCTTATTAAGAGATGCAGAGTTGTACTGCGTCAATACATATATTCTCCTTAATCCCGAATTTAGACAATTTGAAATAGGGACATCTATCAATCGATATTTACCTCCAATTGGCACGGCAGGTTTAGATCTTTCTTTTGTGAGGGGGTATAGTCTTGACCCTACTCCGCCACCTAGTATTAAGCTAACACACTTTTCATTGATGTCTTTTGTCGATTGCATATATTATCTTTTGATCAGTTCTTGATATAAATTTATGTAATTTTCTGCGGATGCATCCCAACTAAAATCGGAGTCAAATGCATTGTCAATAGTCTTAATTAGCTGGTCCTTATTATTGAAAAGTTTGACAGCTCTTTTTATTGCCTTTGTAATAGATGGAATATCCGCATTGTCAAATCTTATTCCATTTCCTTTATTAAGTTTTACATCTATTACAGTATCTATTAGTCCACCTGTGGATCTTACTATTGGTATTGTTCCATAGCGAAGAGCATACATTTGGTTGAGTCCACAGGGCTCTACTCTTGATGGCATTAACAAAAAGTCAGAGCCTGCATAAATCTGATGAGCCATCGCTTCATTGTACATGATTTTGATGGACAGATTCTTGCTGTATTTCTCACCTAAATCGATTAGTTCTTGTTCGAGTGTAGCCATACCAGTACCCAATATGATAACATTGATTTTTGGTGTTTTAGAGAATATTTGTTCTAATACATCTGGTATGAGATCTGCTCCTTTTTCCTGCGCTAATCTACCTATGAATGAAATCAGTGGAAGTGCCGAGTCCAGGCCAAATTTCTTGCAGAGGATCTCTTTGTTTTTCATCTTAAAATCAGATAGGTCTCCACTTAGGTTAGTATCTATCATGGTGTCGGTAGAAGGGTTCCAATAATCACTATCTATTCCATTTATTAGACCTCTAGCTTTGTCTTTTTCTTGTTGGAATAATGGTTTTAGATCTCCTTCTGAATCCAATAGTTCGGTCATGTATGAAGGAGATACCGTAGTTAGCTGCCAACAACATTTGATGCCACAGGCCAATGGGTCTATCATGCCATCCCAATCTAACAAACCACTTGCAGCAGGTGAGTAAGCAGGAATAAGATATTCCTTCTGCCAAGAAAATCTGCCTCTATACTTTTCATTGTGAATAGTAAGTACGGTTGGTGTTTCCGACAGCGATTCATACTTGTGACATTTCGTCACCATGAATGGTATTAAGGATGTGTGGTGATCATGACAATGAATAATATCTGGACGATCGGATTTCTGAACGACCCAATCCAAAACAACTTTTGCAAAAGAAGTATACCGTTCTGGTTCATCTGTAAAGTAGTTGCTTGCTTTATCTGCATATACTCCCTTGCGATAGAATAACTTAGGTATATCTACAAATATCAACTCAAATCCAATAACTAAAGAGTCCACACTTTGGATTTCATATTGATATTTGTTAGTTAGAATAGAAAATGACCCTTTTGAAATAATCTTTATTTGTTGATCATTGATCCATGGTAGATCATACTTAGGCATTACCACTGTTACTTCATGACCTTTTTGATTGAGATATTTGGGTAGTGCTCCTACTACGTCAGCCAATCCACCAACTTTGGCAGCAGGATAACATTCTACTGATGTAAATAGTATTTTCAATGGCGTGTCGATTTGGAAAACTAATGTAAATTAAAAAGCAAAGAAAGTTATATAAATGAGTGTGTTTTCTTTATAAAATATTATTTCTTAAAATGAAATCAGTCAATTTGTGATAATCCGCTAAGTAATTAAGTAAATGAAAATATGAGTGGAGTTTTTGTAGATGTGCTAAGAGACATAGCAAGCTTTGCATCTGAGGAGTTGTTTTGTTTTAATACACGAGTTTGCCTATTTTTTTAATTGCATGACAATTTATCTTCGATTTACTTGCATCTCGATAATCGCAAAATCCTTAAGCCTAGAATATCAACTAAATTTTCGCCTAGAACGAACATCTCATCTGTTTCTATTGTCAGATAAAAGAAATTATATGACGTACGATTGGATAATACTAGGAAGTGGTCCTGGCGGATCATCTGTTGCCAAATCTTTAGCTAAGGACGGAAAGAAGATTGCGGTGATAGACCCTATTTTCGGAGGTTCGTGCGCATTGCGTGGGTGTACTCCCAAAAAAGTAATGGAGTCTGTAACTTCGGCTTACTGGCAAGCGAAAGATCATGAACGTCACAGATTTCCTAAGTCAAATGATTTTGTGGATTGGCATCTTTTGCAAGCTAGAAAAGACAGTTTCATATCCTAAGTCCCAAGTAAGACTATCGAGGACTTTAAGGAAGTCGGAATAGACTGCTATCAAGGGGAGAGTAAATTTGTTTCAGAAAATATTGTAGCGGTCAATGAAGATGAATATCAGTCAAAAAACATACTAATTGCCACAAGAGATAAACCTGTGACTTTAGATATACCTGGTCGATTTCTGATGATTGATAACAGCGACTTTTTTAAGCTACAGAAACTACCCAAAGAAATCGTGATTGTAGGAGGCGGGTATATCGGGTTTGAATATGCCCACATCTTAGCAGCTTGCGGAGTGAAGGTTTCTATCATCTAGTGATGAGCTGCCATTCAGTAATTTTGATGACAGTCTCGTGAGAAATCTCATACAAGCTACTTTATATAGAGGAATACAAATCTATCTTGGGTATGAAGCTACTAAGATCGAAGCAAAAGATGGCATGCTAGTCACTAATGCTATACGATCTGATGGGAGTATAATCGAGTGTCAGTCTAGGCTGGTCATTAATGCGGCAGGCAGGGTTCCTAACACATCGGATTTAGAACTTGGAAATGCGGGAATAGTGAAAGGGGAGCAAAGTCAGATAGTAGTTGATGCTAAATTAAGGGTAGAGGACAAGTCCAATATCTATGCCCTAGGTGATGTTATAGGTAAAAGACCATTTACAGAGGCTGTTAATTATGAAGCTGATATCTTATTGCACAATATCAATAATCCAAAAGATCAAATAGAAACGAATTATCATGGACTGCCAATGGTGATATATACGTATCCTAAGATGGCTGTGGTAGGAAAAAATAGTAAGCAGCTTTTGGATAACGATATCAAGCACAAATCAAAGAAATCTAACTTGAGCGAGTTTTTTACAGAGCGTATTCATGCCAATCAGTTTGCAGAAAGTAGTACTTGTATCAATGAGAAAACTAAGAAAATTTTGGGTGTCAGTCTTCTAGGAACTAGTGCAGACGATATGATAAACTATTTTGCATTGGCCATGCAGTACGATATCGGATATGATCAGCTTCAAAATATCAAGTTAGCGTACCCGACAGCAACCCATGACACAAAGTTCTTATTCTAAAGACTGCTTTATATCGAACATTATCGAATGTTATTTAGTATAGAATGTAGTTATCTGCTCTTCAGATTGAATATTTAACAAGTCCTTTTAAGGATAGAAATAATACAGTCGTTTAGCAAAAACCAGGTGGGACCATAAAATAATTTTATGGTCCTTTTTTAAAACTTATAATGGGAATAATATGATCAAGAGAAATGCTACTACTTTGTGGAAAGGAAGTGGGAAAGAAGGAAAAGGAAATGTAAGTGTTGAGAGTGGTATTTTTACCGAAGCACCTATGGCGTACGGAACTCGATTCAAAGATGATGTCGGAACCAATCCAGAAGAGCTCATTGGAGCTGCTCATTCAGCATGTTTTTCTATGGCGCTATCATTCAAACTCGGGGAAGCGGGGTTCACTCCAGATAGTATCGAGACGAAGTGTATAGTTTCATTTGAAGATGGTGAAGTAGTTAATTCTCATTTGAATGTATCAGCATCTGTAGAAGGAATCGAAAAGTCGGAATTTGAGAAAGTGGTAAGTGACGCAGCTGCGAATTGCCCTATTTCTATGCTTTTGCAGTGCAAGATTACGCATGATGCTAAGTTATCAACCAAGTAGAATTGCGCTTTAAAAAAATGGCGACTCCCTAGCATTTGAGTAAGTCGCCATTTTTCATTTTGTTCTGATCATTTCAACGTACCAATACCTGTGTTTTTATCGTCAATATGCCTTCTGTATTGCTCTGCCAGCTTACTCTTATCTTGACCACTCAACACTTTTCCTGCAATTGAAAAATCGAATGGTTCTCATCTTTAGATAGAAAATGAACCTATGAAACTTACTTGAATAGCTCCTTCGGGGTCAGAAAAGTTTGATATTTTGGTAGAGAATTTCCAAATTCGCAAATCATGAAACAAGCCAATTAAGGAATTGATATCATAAATCGTACATACACCAAGTCTAATAGATTTAGCGGCGAAGTTAAATTGAGTGCTATTAGTTTTAAACGATAATAATTACACTTATCATTTATTTAAGAGATAATCGTACCATTGCCTATCGCAAATATTGTTGATATCTTCATTATTCGGATACTTTTCTTTTAAGTGGAATCCATAGAGTATGCTATAATTAAGAAGCCCTGATTGCTCCAGATTACTAAGTATATATATTGACTTTCCGATTTCTGATATTTGTTCTGATGCTAAGCTGAAATCATTTTTCAAGGTTGAAATGGTTGTCTCAAAATCAGCTTTTTTACTCATAGTAAATATTACTTTCTCGGTATCCACCTCTTGTCCTTCGATCTGCACAGTCCAATAATACTTATTACCAGATTTTAGATACTTGTCACTGTTTTCGAGGTCAAATTTTTGATCCAAAGTTTTTACAGAGAAAACGGTTTTTCGAGTGCTGTAATCATAGATCTGCAACTCATATGTACAGGATTCACAGTCATGGGTCCAAATAAATGGAAGTGATAATAACCGGCCATATGGTACAACGCCTTCAATTGGAAAGTCTAAGGATGGAGACACCATACTCCCTCTTGAGATGGCATATACTGTGTTTTTGTAGTTCTTCTTTGATTCGGTAGATTCATGACTACTAAAGAATGAGTGGAAATAATCATAAAATTTACCAAATGTAGATTGATCTTTAGTTATTTCAAATTCCAGATTTGAAATAGAATAATCGCCTGGTTGATTGATCGTACATACTTCCTTTTTTTCATTGACCAACTTGATCATGCTGCCAGCTTTGAGAACAATCATTTCAGCATTTTTCATTGGGCCGTAGACTAGTTGAGCATACTGCTTTTTATTGCCATCCATATGCATAACGTATACTTCACCTTCTAGGCCTATGACAGTGATATCTTGGGCATTTAGCATTACGGATGCTGTCAGCATAAGTACTATAGACGTAATAAGATTTCTTAGAATTTTCATATCTTTTATTTTTGTCCTTTAATCTTTTTTGTGCGTTTGTAATTCAATAATTTAGTAAATCTTGATTGCAATCTATGGTGGTAGTATTCGTACAATTCAAAGGATAGAACTACCGCTGTTATGATCAATACGAAACCGATTTTTCTATTCATATAGGTGATCATATACACCGAAATGGTGAATAGTATAATGAACTGTACCACCTGAATTAATCTAGCTGTGGCTACCGTAAACACGAAATTCTTCTTAACCAATTTGTCAAAAATCATAAAATTGATAAAGAATATCAAAAAGGCTATGAGATATAAATATTTCTCACTCGTATCGTTGATGTAATCTTTGTCTAGTAGCATCGATATGATATTGGCGTGTATTATGACTCCATGCATATCGGGTAGAGACCTGCCAGAGTATTTCTCATTGAGCGGAGTAAAATAGCGATCTTGCATGGAGAGATAGGAATTATTATCTCCATTGAATCCGATAAGTACGATCTTGTCTCTGAAGTAATCATCTTTATAATTATTAGCTTCTGCAATAAAATCAGAGATGTCTACCATCGCATAATGTATAAGGCCTTCATTATTGATCGGGTATATTGAATTTAGTTTTCCAGGTTGTTTTCTTCGGAAGTTAATCCACTCTTTTTTGAGGTGTCTTTCTTTTAAAATTGTTGGTATCTCAGGATCTAGGTATGAAGCTACCTTTACAGCAAAAGCCAAGTCTTTCTGGCCATCTATCTCATGAAACGGCTCGAAGGTTCTCACTGAAAATCCATCATTACTCCCAAGATTGACAAAGGCAGATTGAGTTTTATCACTAAAAAATTCGCTGGATCTATCAGAACTGATTGACGTATGACCTTGGGTCTCTTCAAAGGTGTAGCCAATGATTACTTTTTCATGCTGTAGCGCAGCTCTCAGCAACGTATCTGCTTTATCATAATTAGGTTTATCGAATAGTAAATCGACACCTACTACAGCAGCTTGTTTTTTGATAACTATGTCTATTGCATTGGCCAATTGCTCCCGATCTGTGATTTCTGAATTGATAATAAAAACCTCAGGATCGAATAAAGTGGGATCATCATGATTTCGGAATTTTGAGAAAGCGACATCCATCACATCATGATTCTTAATTGCCTCACTAAAAGGGTCAATAAAAATCTGATAGATTGGCAAATGATGTAAAATGAACAGAAATAATGTAGCTAACACCGAGCTGATGAATGCGTGTATTTTTAATTTGCTTTTATGTTGATTCGGTTTCAAAATTATCTAAGTTTCTATTTAGGGTAATAAATTCTAATCTAGTCTCAGCAATTTTATTTGTATAAGCCTAGAATTAACCTTCTTACAATAGTTAATAACATTCGAAGAGATTTATGTTACAATGATAGTTATAAATTTTTCATTTTTTATACTCAATAGGATAAGAGATATAGCTGTATAGGTAGTTTTCGATGGTGAATTGTTTTTTCTTAACTGCAATTTCTACATACCACATAATGGTGTGTGAAAAAAATGCACAAAATGTAAAAGTTTTTAGTTGTAATGATGAAGAACTGGTTTTTATTGGAAACTCAAAGTGATAGCTATTGATCGGCTTCCGCAAAAAAAACGAGCAACTTGAGTCAATTGAAACTTGTCTACCGCTTGATAGTCAATCTAATGAACTACTTGCCTTGTTTTCACTAAACAAGATTATCGACGGAAAGGAAAAGAAAGTTAGAATAGTTGTGTAATTGAGGGAACTGCTGTTTGTGGAGCTGAAGCAGGACAGATTCAATTATAGATTTCAGGTAGGCTATGTTATGAGGAATTGCTTTAGCAGAAAACATGCGTTACTCATCGAGCATTTTTACTATTTTCATTTGTTGAAAACGAACATATTTATTGCTGAGCTTTTTAACAAAGATACCTAAGCCGGGAAAAAGTCGGTCCCCTTGGAAAGGCAGGCATTAATAAAAGAGTAGAACATTATTATCAATATCTACTGATCTAATTTTAGCAACAAATTAATAATAAATATAAAAAGAGGAATATTATTGTAAAAGTGCAATTTGCATTGCATTCCAAATAAAGTTTAAATGCCCCATTTATTTATGATTTAGTACATTTAGGTATCACATAAGCCGTATATTGTAGCTGTAACAAGTACTATAAGTAACACTTCTGCATCGATCTGTTATTTTACTATATACTTATCTACTCATTAAATCTTATGAAAGATGGCACCCCCAAAATTCAATTTCAACACTACAATTTCATTGCTAATAATATTTATTTGCAGTTGGAGTAAATTGAGTGGTACAAATCCATTTGCCTCAGAAGGCGATACTTATGCACTCATAATAGGAGTAGCTGACTATGATGATGCACAGATTACAGATCTACAATATTCTGATGATGATGCCATAGCATTCTATGATTACCTTACTGGGCCTGCTGGTGGCCGGGTAGATAGTAATAATATCAGGCTACTACTACAAGATCAAGCTACTGTAGCCAGTGTGTATAATTCAATGAAATACTTTAAGGATAAGCTAGGCAGGGGTGATAAATTTTTTATCTACTTTGCGGGGCATGGTGATGCTGAGCCTAGCATCTATAATCTTGGATATCTACTTACCCATGATACTCCATTTCATAACTATATAAATAATGCGATCCGTATAGAGGATTTTAATGATCTTGCGACTACTTTATCCGTGAAAAAAGGAGTTGAAGTTATAGTCATAACTGATGCGTGTAAGTCAGGTTCTCTCACAGGTATTGATAATATACATAAACATGCTCTTGTACACGACCAATTGATCAAAGCCCAAGAAAACGAGATCAGATTTGCCTCATGTGAACCAGGACAACTATCTCAAGAGAATGCGCTATGGGGAGGTGGAAGAGGAGTGTTTTCCTACTATTTTGTCAAGGGTCTACAGGGAGAGGCGGACGCTAATAATGACAAGCAGATCACAGTTCAGGAAGTAAGTGCCTACGTCAAAGGAAATGTGCAAGATGAAGTGGATGACTTACTTCTTGATGAGCAGATACCAGTAACAGATGGTATCTCAGACAAAATAGTAGCGATCATCCCTGAAGGTTTTGATGCCTCACAAACTAGTAACCCTGCTGCAATAGCAACTGAGAACAGAGAAGTAAACGGAGGCTCAAGATCTATGTCTGGATTGGGATTATCTGTGACTCAGAGATTTGTAAACCAACTCAAGGGAAATGGTTATTTCACTACACGCGACCAAAAATTGGCTTTGATTATTCCTACAGATGACTACTTAAGCCAACTTCTGGAGGATAATAGACATCTAATTATTACATCTGAAGAGTATAATGTAGAAGACAAAATCATCGATAATTCGAAATATATAGATAGGGTTGTGCTAAGCGCTGATATGCAGCGGGAACTGAAAAACGAAGTTGCAGTCGCATACCACGATATAGTGCAAGGAATTATCAATGCCTATCTTGCTGGAGATGAAGCGGAACTAGAAGAGCGGAGGTATTATAATGTTGACAAAAATGGATATGTAAAATATCTAGAAATGCTACAGATTGCTGAAAAATTACTAGAATCAGATCATCCTTTACAGCGAATCATAGAAGTTAAAAAATACTACCTAACCGGGATTATTGCTCGTCTACAAATACCAATTACCCAAAATCTTGATAGTATCTTAAATATTGCCTACAAGGCGCAGCTAAAAGCTGTTAATCTAGAACCTAAAGCTGCATACGCTCAAAATGAATTAGGCTTTGTGTATGTCTATATGAATGATCTGCAAAAAGGGATAGAGCACTTCCAAAAAGCGATAGATGCCTCACATGATTGGGCGATACCTTATGCCAATCTTTCTTATGCATATATGAAACTTGGTGACAATGTAAAAGCCGAACAACAAGGATTAAAAGCGGATAGCCTACAAGATAACTTACATCTGGCAAAAACTAACCTCGGACTTATTTATAATAAAGAGCATAATTATCTATATGCAGAAGAGTATTTCAATAAGGCAATAAAGATAAATAATCGACATTTTCTTCCATTCAATGGGTTGGGAGAAGTGTATACAAATCTTACTAATTATGAGAAAGCCGATTCCTTCTACTACGAAGGAGCAATGCGTAGACTGAATACAAATTTCGAAAATAGAAATCCTAATACTCCCCAATACCAAAGCCTTTTGGGTTTGGAAGTGCCGGCAATATGTGCAATTGATAGTACTATTGAGAAGGATGACATAATCACCTTATTCGTCTCGGGAATAAACAGTTTTGAAAATCAGGATTACATAAAAGCAATCTCTATCTGGCAGAGCGTAATTGATGTTGATCCTGATAATCCTTTAGCATTTTATTATTCTGGGTTTGCATACTTTAGGTTGCAAGAATGGGAACAGGCAGAACTAATGTTGAATTATTCGATCGAATTTTACCTAGAGGGCGAAGATTTTGACAGTCACGTAGATGAATGGATAGGTAAGGTGCAAAATCAATCTGACCAAGATTGTATAATTGGCACTTATCGATATAGTAGAAAACCTGAGCATTACAGCTATTTCTTGCTAGGACATGTCTATAACAAGTGGCACCATTATGAGGAGGCAATGACCTCATATCAAGAGATATTAAATATTGTACCCGAGTGGGATGAAGATTATAAGATTTCCTGTCTTTTGAAATTGAGTGTTCTTGAAAAATTAAATCAATGGGAAACCGCTGAACTTTTTATAAATAATTATTTTAGTTATAAAGATGAATTCTATACATTAGAAAAGAATGCTTTTTATGATAGAGCCATAAATGCCAATCCAATTGATGGTTATTGGTATTTCAAAAAAGGACTACATCTTAAAGAGTATGCAGAAAACTCTATCAGGTCAGGCGTTTTGGATTCTATTCTCTACCACCCAATTGACAAAAAAGAATTCTTTGTCGAAACAGAACATTATGAATATCTGCTGAAATTAGAAGAGGCATATAACCCCACCAAATTGCTGGGTAAGATACTTCCCAGTATTCCTTCGAATTACATTTTTGATGTATCTCATTTCGAAAAAAAAGTGCCTGGAACAGGAGAGTCTGTTATTTTTAATTTGCGAATACTCACTCCAAGAAAAGATGCTGTTGATGCATTTAAATCAGCTCTAAAGTTATATTTCGATAAAGATATGACGGCCGATATCAAATATAAAATAGGAGAGTTATTTGTTGCAGCAGGGTCGCAGGCGCTTGCTTTTCCATATTATAATGATGCTGTGAAAGACAAGCCAGATAGAGCAACATATAGATTGAGGGCCATCAAAAGTGGAACTGCTATATATGAAAATAGAATCGTCTACGACCATCTTATGAAAATGGATATGGATTCAACGATTAGTTGTAGGACAAGCGTACAATTGGCGCACTTTAGTGCTTTTAAGGGTGATTATCTAGTGAGCCAAAAAATGATAAAGAAGATCAAAACGTATTTACCATATAGGTCCCAAGAGCTTGAAGAATTAGAATTGAAGATTTTATTACTGCAGGGAAATTACGATGCGGCAATTAATGCCTATAAATCATTAAAGGTAGATCAATCTCGGACTCATGAAATAAACTATACGATTGCTAGATTATATGGACTGAAAGGCGATCACTCTAATGCTAAAAAGTGGCTTAAAAAAGCTATAAAAGCTGGATTTTATTTTCCATTTGTATTGGATGCAGAGCCCCTGTGGTACACTATTTTTGGCGAGAATGGATGGCGTGAAAAGCATGAATTAAAAGTCGCTCCAAAGATATATCAGGATGCACATTTAGTTTCAGCATCATACCGTTAGCAATAGTTATTTTAGGTTATAGAAAACCATATATTCCTTCGAATAAAACACACCAGATGAATAAAATTAACTTTTTTATTTTCTTAATAATTTCATTCTTTTTTCATAACTCTGGTTTGACCGCTCAAAGGATCACTAAAGGTGATATCTATGCTTTGGTTATAGGAGTGTCTGAATATAGTGACAGCAAGATAACACAGCTCAATTACGCACATAAAGATGCTA
Organism: uncultured Saprospirales bacterium; assembly: GCA_963975265.1. Classification (GTDB taxonomy): domain Bacteria; phylum Bacteroidota; class Bacteroidia; order Chitinophagales; family Saprospiraceae; genus CAJXUU01. The sequence goes on along the minus strand of CAXBGT010000004.1, from coordinate 16,253 downwards.
AGGAGTTTGCCAACTACCTGATGTCGGAAGCAGGAGGTAAAGTGCCTGCTGATAATATAAAATTACTCACTAATAAAGATGCAACGGTATCTAAAATCTATAATGCCAAAAAGTGGCTTGAAGAGACACCTAAGAAAGGAGATTTAGTGTTCTTCTATTTTGCTGGGCATGGCGATGTAGAAAGCAGCCTATACAAATTAGGTTTCCTACTTGCACATGATACGCCTCACAAAAATTACCTTAATAATGCCATTAGAATCGAAGACTTCAACATTATGGCTAATACCTTATCTGTAGAAAAGGAAATAGATGTCATACTGATCACAGATGCATGCCACTCTGGAAAGCTTGCAGGTAGTGACAATAGAGGACGGCTGTTGATAGGGGAGCAGCTTAGTCGGTCACAAAAGAATGAAATACGAATAGCCTCATGTGAATCCGACCAACTAGCCCAGGAGAATCTAGTATGGGGAGGAGGTCGAGGAGCATTCTCTTACCACTTGGTAAATGGTCTTAAAGGGCTAGCTGATGGGCCTGATGAAAAAGATGGTGTTGTCACACTATTTGAATTGAAAAATTATCTGGAAAAATTAGTTCCTAAAGAAGTATTCGAGGAGACAGGCGAAGATCAAATACCCGTCGTAGATGGAAGATCTTTTTCACGAATGGCAATTGTCCATGGACCTACACTAGATAAGTTAATCAATCAGGGTAATAATTCACAAAGTATTAGCACCGCAGGCGCTGCATCGCGATCTTTAGAATGGCTACCTACATTTGCAGATTCTTTTTTTATGAGAATATCAGATTATGATTTGGAAGAGAATATTGACTTCAATTCATTAGCAATGCGTCCACATGCAATAAGAGAAGGCATTGATACAATTAATAGTGCCGTCTTATCGCTTGATTTAGTTTCTGATTCTGTTTTTCCGAATGACAATCAGAAAGAGAGAGAAGATATTCCGTTAACAACTGAACAAATCACTAAGGTAGAAAATCAAATAATCAATGCATTTGTTGAGAAATACAGTGTGGCGAATGATAGCCTAAAACATGCTGAATGGTTAGAAAAAATTGAAGTGCCCTCTCGTGAAAGGACTGAATTTTTAAGAGGAATAGCTGCACGCATACATGACTACATTCAAGGTGCAGTCAATAGATACCTTGTCGGAGATAATGAAGAAATGGATAAAAGACAGTACATGAATCTCAATGGTCTTCCTTATGAAAAGTATCCTGACATGTTAACCACAGCTATGCGACTCATAGATACTTCCAATCATCTCTATCACATCATGAAAGTAAAGAAGCATTATTTTCAAGGAGTCAATTACAGATTAGGATACTTAAGTCCTAATCGAATTGAAAACGGAAATTATATAGAGAATGCACTATATCATCAACAAAAAGCTTTGGGTTTAGACTCTAATGCAGCCTATGTGCAGAACGAACTAGGAATCATAAGTAAATGGCAAAAAGACTATTCTAAAGCAGAATCTTACTTCAGCAAAGCTTGTGCCCTAGTACCTACATGGTCCATTCCTAGATCTAATCTTAGTAGCCTTTATTACACAGAAAAAAAATACAATAAAGGATTGGAAGAAGGGTTGAAATCTCTAAGTATTCAAAGTGATTATGCAAATGGCCATATTAATACGGGAAAGAATGCCATGAAGCTGAATAACCTACTCATTGCAAAAGAAGCATTTATTAAAGCCGGTAAATTAGATGCGAATAACTTTTCTCCCTATTTGAACTTGGGAGAACTATATACTTCTACAACTGACTATACCTCTGCGGAAGTTAAATTTGAAAAAGCAGTAGCGTTACTCAAACAATATCCTATTCCAGGACCAATGTTAGATTTATCGGATTTTGATAGTGATGGTGTTACAGACTTGGGAGGCACAATGGCTAATAACTGGTATATTGATTTTAAATTAAACCCTAACAAGTTTAAGAAAAATGACCATATTTCTCACTTCATCTATGCTTTAGAGATGTACAGAAAAGGGGATATAGAATTAGCCGAAAAGCACTTTAGAATAACTGTAACTATAAGAGGGGATCATCCACTTGCGACGTATTATTTAGGAGTGATTAGCTACAATAGGCAAGATTTGGACGCCGCAGATGCATATTTTCAAAGTGCATATCTTAACTATGTATCAGAATATAATTTAGAGCAATTTTATGATGAAGATGAATTGGCTGTTGGAATAGAGAGGAAAGATGAATTCCTTCCATTTTTCGCATCATGGCATGTAGATAAAGATCTAATTCTATATCTAAGGGCTAAAGTATTGAATGAGTGGGGCTACTACTTGAGTTCAGAAAGCATGTACATAGAATTAATAGCAAGGCATTCCAATTTATTTTTTCTGAGATCAGAATTATGGCAAATATACAAGCAGTTGGGCTATAATGATAAAGTAGAAAGCACGATCATAGCAAGTAGATCTATTGACAAATATAAAAGCGATCATACACTTACTGAATTCTATAAAGAGTTGATTGAAAAGAAAATTGATACTAAAGCTAATTCTTATAAATTGGCAAACCATTATTACTATCAATTTTTGGAGAATGAAACTATATCTTTTGAATTGAATAATAATTCCAAAATTTGGAAGCAGGAAAGTAACGCTCTTTTGACGTCAAATACAGATGGTATTGATGATGTAGGGATGGTAGATAATTTTACAGTTTCTTCGGAAATAGACGAACTCAAAGGGCTAAAGCACTTGTATGACTATAATGGGTTCAAAGATATATATGTTATACCAATAAAATTATATAAGGAAGGGAGGGATGCTATAGTAATATATGAAAGCTTATTTAGTGATAGGGATTCGACGGGCAAAGGAGAATTGATGTATAGAATCGGAGATCTTCATGTTGCCATGAATGATCATTCCAAGGCTCTGGCATCTTATGAGATTGCCAATGATTACAATAAAATGGTGCACCCATCAATCATACTTAAATCGATATATATCAATGAGGGATTCGATCATTATAGGAACTCATATAAATCTCTTGATAAACTATATAGATCAGGACTACTACCAGCATTATGGTATAGACATTACACATATTATCTAGCATTAAATCAAGAATATGCTACAGGAACAAAAGCAATAGATCAAGCTTTGAAAATGACTCCTTTTGATAATGAAGCATTAAGGAATAACCAGGGTCTAGTTTATCTGAGACAAAAAGATTGGAAACAAGCTGAAGCCTTGTATCAAAAACTATCTGAAGAGTATCCAGAAAATGTTGGGTATTTGTATACATTGGCTAGAATATATGCTCAATCGGGGAAAATGAAAAAAGCTTTCAAATATTTAGATAAGGGTTTTGATCAGAATTGGAATTTTGATTATGTCATTTACTCTGACCCATTATTGACGCCTTTGAAAACAGAATCTAAATGGGAAAAAAAGGTGCTTTCGAGAATAGAAGGTGAGTTTGACCTCTTATTTAGATAAATGCTAATAAACTTATGAAAAATAGTATCACTTTGAAATACCTTGACGTTGTTATTACCATCACGATTATGAAGAATGTACTGTATATAATATTATTTGCACTTGTTACAATTTCGATGGAGGCTCAGTCTACCAAAGGATTGAAACCCATAAAAAAGCAAACACTTAGTCCATCGGGAGTGACTAGAGCTGTAGTGGTTGGTATAAGTGATTATCAAAACAAAGACATTACAGACCTTCAATATGCGCATCTAGATGCGAGGATTTTTGCTGATTATTTATTAGACGAAGATGGGTACGGATTAGATAGTAGTCATGTCACGGTATTGCTTAATGAAGAAGCAACTTCGGGAAATTTTGTCTCTGCACTGTATGGGTTGATGGAAGATGGACAAGAAGGAGATCAGATTATCATCTATTTTTCTGGGCATGGGGATGTTGAAAGTACGACGATAAGTCAGCCAGGGTTTCTGTTGTGTTGGGATGCCCCAGCAAGAGTATACATGGCAGGAGGGACATTTGGCTTAGCGTATCTGCAAGAGATTATATCCACACTATCTCTCAAGGTGAAGTCGAAAGTAGTCGTAATTACCGATGCTTGTAGATCAGGTAAATTGGCTGGATCTGACATTGGTGGATCACAAGCTACTGCGGCCAATCTCTCTAAACAATATGCCAATGAAGTCAAAATTTTATCCTGTCAGCCTGATGAATTTGCCCTTGAAGGCGATGCTTGGGGTGGTGGCAGAGGTGTGTTTTCATACTTTCTCATGGCAGGACTTAAAGGCATGGCGGATCGCAATGAAGATGGAGAAGTTTCACTATCGGAATTAGAACGTTACTTGGAAGATAATGTATCAGAGACCGTAGCACCTCATAGCCAGATACCTATGACAGTAGGTCAGAGAAATACAACACTTTCATTTGTGAATGCTAAGGTGCTTCAGAGGACAAAGGAAGAAATGTCAGATACTAATTTTGGTTTCATAGGCAAGAAAGCCGCGGTTGAAGATATATTTTTCAGTGATACTCTGTTGAAAAAAAAATATCTAGCGTTCAATGCTGCTCTAGAATCTAATCACTTACTAAGTCCCGAAGAGGGATCTGCTTGGAACATCTTTCACGAAGTAAAAAACTATCCAGAAATTAATAAGTATGAAGGGTTGATGAGGAGAAATTTGGCCGCAGCATTGCAAGATGAAACTCAACAGGTAATCAATGCATACTTAGCATCTAGTCCAGAAGAACTAGCTAGAAGGTGGAATTTTGATAATAGTTATGAGAAGTATCCAGAGTACCTCGAGAAAGCATGTGTTCTGTTAGGTGAAGATCATTTCTTCTACCAAACATTACAAGCACGTACATATTATTTCAAAGGTTTATTGATGAGACTTGATGCCATGAAGAATGATCAGAAAGATGGCTTTTATCAGGCAATAGCGATGCAAGACTCCTGTATATTAATTGATTCTACAGCTGCGTATGCATATAATGAAAAAGGATTTACACTCATGTTACTGGAAAAATACGATTCTGCTACATTGTATTACAATAAGGCATTAGGCTATACACCATCTTGGCCATTGGTTTGGTCAAATCTAAGTCATTTATATACTATGATTGGGGAGCATAATAAGGCATTAGAAATGGGAATGAGATCCCTTGAAATTGATAGTAATTTTATTATTGGTATGTATAACACTGGTGTTGCGTATGGAAATCTCAAACAGCCCCAAAAAGCAATGCTCCTTTATAGCAGAGGATTGAAACTAGATCCAAATTCTTCCCTTCTAAATTCCAAGATGGGTAATATCTCATATAAGAATGGCAACTATGAAGATGCTGAAGTGTATTGGCTCAAGTCTATAGAAGTACAACCGAATAATGTTCTTGACATTATTAATTTAGGTCATACCTATCTCAAGAAAGGGGAAAATGAAAACGCAAAAAAGTACTTCTTGAAAGCAAGGAAATTAAGGCCTAATAATGAGCAAGCCTATCAAGGAATCATAGAATATTATTTCTATACTGGAGATATGGATAATGCGAGTAATCAATTACAAGCTTATGTCCTAGACTATCCTAAGGATGGAATGGCACATTATCTCATATCATCCATAGCAGGGAGTAAAAACGACCAATCGACAGCATTAGTATTTATAGAAAAAGCCTTTAAAAATGGAATGCTTGATTATCTTGCAATCGAAAGTGACACTAACCTTAAGGAAATAATTCTGCTCCCAGCATATCTTAACTTAAAGAAGAAATATAAAAAGTAGAAGAAGTGTTATAGAACTAAACGAAACCTTCTTTCTCATGGTTTAGGTTGGTTTCTGATTTCAGTATTACTGCAAAATAAAATAAAAAAACTCCTGCAAAGAGGAGCTTTTTTATCTTTTATTATTTAGTAAACTATATTAAATCCCTTCAGCTAATTCTCTAGCCTTTGATGTCATTCCCATCCTCATGCAGAATGCTATGTAGTTAATTTTTAATAAGCTGTTATTTGGATGTTTTAGAGATAATTCTTCATAAGTTTTCATTGATAAAGCTAGCATCCCTTGTTCTTCAAACGCAACGGCATGCATCATACCCTGAGTAGCTTTACCTACTTTGGTATAGATTTCAGAATCTTTTGGCAAGTCGTTTATTTCTTTAATATCTTGTGCGCTCGCGACATCAAAAGTTACAGGTATACTTACTGCTTTTTTTTCTTTGGCTAATACTTGCCAGTAATAAGATTCGCCTGGATTCAAATCTGATAAATCAAAAGTAATTGTGCTTGCTTGTGTCGTTTCTCTTTTTATTAATTTGAGATCTTCGTTTACTACGATAACTAGATATGCTTCCACATCATCTTGTGGGATCCATGATACGTTAACTTTTTTTGGTTCATAAAGTCCTCCAGGTGTTTGTATGTTAATGGTCATATCATTGACACCCCAACCTCCGTTATTTCCTGGATCATTTACACCCCATCCTACATTATTCCGAGGATCGTTTACACCCCATCCGCCGTTATTTCTAGGGTCATTGACTCCCCAACCACCATTGTTTCTAGGGTCGTTTACACCCCAACCGCCGTTGTTTTTAGGGTCACTTACACCCCAACCACCATTATTCTTAGGTTCAGATACACCCCAACCACCAGTGTTTCCAGGGTCACTTACCCCCCAGCCACCAGTGTTTCCAGGGTCACTTACACCCCATCCACCAGTGTTTTCGGGATCACTTACACCCCAACCACCGGTGTTTCCGGGGTCACTTACACCCCAACCGTCTCCAAGTATTTTTTTATCCTTTATTTTAAAATTTTGATGGTGAATGTTCTGGTTGACAATGGCCAGACTGGCTTTAATAAATTCTGCAAATGTAGGATCAAAGTTTAATATTGAAGCACTATTAGCATCTTGGGCTTTGGACTTAGTTGTGTACTCTCCTTTCTCATTGATAAACTTAAACTTGTCATTTTCAAGCATTACTATTGAGCTCTTCTTGCACAATTCGAATGTGGTATTGGGTAACATTGCTGTACCTGCTTTTAAAATTACTTGATTGCCTTTTGCATCCTTCCCTTTTATTTTTCCATTACTTTCAATAATAATAGAAGGAGCTTGAGCCTGTGCATAGATTTCTAGATCTGAGGTTACAAGGAATGCTAGGAGTATTAAGATTAAATTTTTCATTAAAGGTTGTTTTTTTTAGATTATCTAATTACTGTTGTTCCGTAATTGATCCACTTTAATACTTTGTTATTTGCTGTTATGAAGAATAAGTTTTCATAGGTAAGTAGTTGCCCTTCTGTTGTTTCTATTTCAGAGATTGGGTTTCCATAAGCCACTATGACCTCATCGACAGTAGATCCAATTTTGATGCTTTTTGATGTGCTACCCTCATAATTTTCTGTAGGGTATATCATTATCATTCTTAATTTTCGTCTTCCTTGTTTCTTGTCGATGTAGAAAATTTTATAATCCCCATTTTCTGGACTGTACTGATGGAAAGTTATGTCGCTATTGATTCCTATAGATTTTTCAAGATTAGCCGGCTTATCTAATAGGAATTTAGCAATCGTCATCCCACCAATTGAATCAGTATTTTTAATAGAACGCGTAGTTGAAGATACATAAATCTCTTCTCCATTTAATGCTCTGAGATTCTGCTCAGCTAGTCTGCTTGTTTGAAAGAGAGATTCAAATTTAGTTTTAGCGGTAGCCCTATCACCAGTTTCAGCCGCTATGATACCTTGTAGGATAGTGATATCATCAAGCGTTTTTTTGTACTTTTTAGCAAATTTTTGTGCGATTGGTAGGGCTTCTTCATCGAGATAAAATTTTGCCTTAGTCCACTCTCTTTTTAATGCATATGCATTGGCTTTATTCAAGTAGGCAGGAGCATAAGACGGATCTAAATTTATTGCTGCATTGAATTGATGAATGGCATTATCAAGAAAGGCATTAATTTGCTCATCAATGGGTGTCTCAGTATCTCTACTACCATTAAAATTAATATCCAACTCACTCACATATTTGAATTTCAACTGATGAGGTTTGAATAACTTTATTGCGTCGTTTACTGCTATTGTACCAAGATTATTGTATAGTTTATTGCTTTGATAGAATTTCAGGATATAGTCATATAATGCATAAGTTTCAGCTGTTCGATCAGCTGCCAAAAGGTAATTAGCCATTTCAAATACATCGATCAAAGCTGCCAATTTTTTCGTGGTTCGTTCGCTTAATTTGATCCGATCTGTGAGTATGGGATAGCCTGCCATGCTGTCGCTAAGATTATATGTTTTGTATAAATCTTTTATTATCTCATCTGATTTTTCAAACATACCATACCCTGCGGTATAAGCTAGAAACCCGCCAAGATAATCAGCCTCTGTTTCTTGTATCACCTTGGTATCTATAGCTCCCAGAGTACTGCCGATAGTAAGATCCGAGTTCTCTTTAGCGAAAGTTCCTTTCCAAGCATGTTTTTCATAATAATGAGTGAGCTCGTGACCTAGCATAAATGCAATTGCCTCATCACCATGCTTCATACAAACATCTAGTGCTTTTTTCTCTAGGGTAATCTCATTTGTATTATAGTCTATGTATGCACCATATTGCTCTCTATCATTGAGGAATAGTCTGGGTACTGGATATCTGAAGTCACCTCGGGCATTTACAAGATTATTGTATATTTTTTCTACATTTTCGTAATCTTCTGTGTCATTGAGATTGTTAGCGGATTCGGTGACTAATGCACCATTATTAACAAGAGGGAGTGTGCCTATGGCTCTTTCTTGACCGTGAGAATTTATGGAATTACTTATCATCAAGATTATGACGATCACTTGAGGGCATCCCCAGTAGTTATTAAGGTGTTGACGCATTATGTACATTTTTGGGTCTATCATGAATGAGATATAGAGATTACGTTGTTCTAGCTCTCACCATCATTCGTAAAGATAGTATTTTTTCTAATGTCGTTATTTTTCTACAATATTGAAGAAGATAGTCTTAGTTCCTACTTCCTCGACAGGGTTACGTTTGGTCTTGGAACCTCTGGTATTAGTATTATATGTGGAGACCATAATCTTCTCAAAGTTGCTCATGTCACCTATACCTCTTGTTGACCTCCCTTGGGTAGAAATGATGGTATGGAGCTGTAAAGGATTTTTAGAAAGGACTAGCTTGAGTGTCTCTTCGCCCAATGGTTGTGCTATTTCTATTGAGTAATTAGTGGTGTATGTTTCACCTGCCTCCAGATAATATTCATCAGCGGTATATCCAAGGTCTATTGCTGGGATTACAAGATTAAGTAGGTTGTCTGGTTGGATATCAAGAAGAGAAAAATATGCCCCAGAAATGCCATCATTTGCAATTTCGAATTGCACACAATCTCCAACCGTCACCATCTCAGGATTTTGGGATTTTATGCTTTTGATGTTATTACAGTCCACGCTATTGATTCTCAGACTGAAGTCAAATGCTGATTTTTCATAGTTATAGCTTCTCAGAAAGCTACTTTGAGTATAAGCCCGCAGGACATTTATTATATTTTTCTTGGTTTGTTTGGTGTTTTTTGGCGGAGAGACCTCCTTGTATATAAGCTGTCCATCTTTGGTTTCCAGGGATAATTCCCCGTCTTTTTCTATAGCGTATATGTCAGGGCATTCAGTCATTTTTTTGACGATTGGTAGTTTATACAGACCTTCAATTGTGGATCTCCATGCACTATTTGATTGTAGCATGTCAGTCAAACCAACGCGCATAGGGGCGAAGCTCTTCTCATTTATTCGCACTTGTAGCAGTTGACTCTTGATTTCCTCTGAAGGAATATCGAGTTGCACGATAGATGAAGTTAACATCGCTTGTGTAACTATCCCAGTTCCTATTATTTTCTGGGCATCTAGAGAAAACAGTTCTACTGTTGTGCCAGGATATACGTCAGAGATCGTACCCATGTCTACTTTTAGAGTCTGTTTATCTAACACTTTAGATACCTTGAATCTATCATGGATACTTATGGAACTTCCATCAAAAATCCTAATATTAGTTGGCCCCTCGTATTGTGGATTTTGCCTTGGGGCGGTGGATTTCATATTCATTTTTACTCGATCAAATACTTCTTCGAATGTATATGCAGCTGACATTTTTGATAATACAGAAGTAATCGCATAACTAAGGCTTCCAACAGGTCTTAGCTGTTCATCTCTTGTTTCGTAATTTAATTCTCTTGGGCTAGCTCCGTAGAAACTAGCTATTGGAGCTAAACTACTGTTTTGTATGCCTTCCATGTTTTGTTTTAACTCTGCTTGTGCAGTGTTTAATCTAAAATTATCAGGTCCCATGATTTTATCTGTACCGCGAACCTTACCCATACCCCGTACTCCTGTACCTGAATGACAAGAATCTAAAATTAAAATTAACTGACCTTCACTTCCACACTTTTCTCTCATTTTAGTGGTTATGGTTCCTAACTCATCATCTCTAATTAGCCTCTCGCCTTCATAGACCCCGGCTTCAAATAGGAGAGGGGAGTCGTATGGCACTATAGCTTCATCCAATAAATCTATTTCATCTCCATTTTGATCTACAATTTGCTGCCCGTGACCTGAGAAATGGATGTATACGATGTCGCCTGATCTGAGCTTGTCTTGAATCGATGAGAATGCTGTGAGAATACCTTCTCGGGTAGCCTGAGCATCAAGTATCTTTGTAATATTGATTTCTGAAAACCCTAATTTTGCTAATGTAGCTTCTATATGGATTACATCATTTGTGCTGGATATGTCTGGCCATTTGCCCTCATCGGGATAGTCACCAACAGCTATGATGAGCGCATATTTTTCTGCGGGCACTTTATGACTGATGAGTAATAGTAGTATGAATAAGATATTTTTCATAAGGGTTATGTTAGTCTTTAAAGTACTATTCGAATGGTGAATGTGTAATTGATCTTGAAATTCCTAGGTTGTTTGAATTCAGAGATTAATTTCATATTGAATGGATTTAGATAGTTTGCAAAGTAATAAATAACAGGAATGTTTTCACATTCCCGTCTCATAAATGGGGTTATGCAGGGTGAACTCGTTATAATTTTGCTTCTACAAGTTATCTGTAGGGGAATTGTCGGGTGATTGTGAATATGATAGTGTAAGAAGTCGATAGTTTTTTCTTTTGTTGACGTGATATTAATCTTATAAACCGATCCACGGAATTGTATTTCTTATCAAATTCATCATTATTAATTTTTGATCAATCAAATTTTGTTTTCAAGAGTAAATAACTATTAGATGAAGAAGTGTGACTTTGAGAGGCATATTTTTTTAGTTTTGCATATACTAACGAAGGGTTATATTTATGATGTGATTTCAAAACTATGCTTAAAATGATTTGTAAATCAATGCTTTACAAAGGAATTATCATTTTTTTTAAAACTTCTTTAATACTTAAATTCTCCGATGCTTGCGTCGGGGTCATAAAAAAGATGTTTTTGCAAAAAAAACGCCTTATCACAAAAAAGATCCGATTTCCGACCTGTAGGTTGGAAAAATGGTGGCTAATGCTCCATCCGCTTGCGGAGGGTAGTCAAAATTTAGGATCTTTTTTACTAAAAACAACATTTTTCCTTGGATCAAGATGAAATTATAGAGGGTATTTTGGCTAGCAGTAGCAGCTTCGAGAAATCGGTAAGTTATCTATATACAGCTCCAGAGATAAGAAATCAAGTAATAGCATTATTGAAAAGTAAAGGATTGAAATCTAACGATAGTGAAACTTTATGGGCGGATATCGTCGTTAAATTTTCTAGTCTTGTCGTGAGTGGAAAATATAAGCATCAGGGGAAGATGATTGGTTTTATCAATAATCTAGCGAGGTACATGTTTCTCAATCATATCAGAGATAATAAAAAGTATACTCATGTTTTATCTCTGGATCAAATAGAGGTAGTTGACTCGACTGATATCAATGTTAACATATATAATGACGAGCTTAAAGAGTTATTTAGTAATACTTTATCTCTGTTGGGAGAGAAATGTAAAAGTGTTTTGACTTTGTGGTCGAGAGGATATAAAATGAACGAAATTATGAAGGAAGTAAAAATCATTTCTCCAGAAGCTACCCGGAAACAGAAACATTCTTGTATGAAAAAGTTATTAAGCTATGTAGCCGATAATATTGAATTCAAAAACATGCTAAAAGAATTTGTAAATTAATAACCAAAGAATAGAGTTTGACACAGAAAAAAGAGGATATAATTAAAGAGTTGATTTTCGAAACTACAACTAGAGAAATGTTGGTCGGAAAGTCTGCACAAGTTTCACAGACTGAGGAAAGTAGTGAGACTATCCTTGATACGGTTGAAAGAAATTCCAAAGGTGGTGCTAAGAAACACATTTCTATTAATAATCCGACAAAGACGATATGGCTTTTCACAAAAGTGGCTGCCGTAGCTATAGTTATTTTAGGTGCTATTTTTTTAATGAAGAATCAATTTCAAGATAATTCAACCCGAGGTCAATATGCGACTTCTATTTATACTTTACCTACAGTCTCGAAATCAAGAGGGGCAACAATTGATATAATCGATCAGTATATCAACCTACTCGATGATAAAAAGTATATTGAAGTGCTATCAAAACTTACCGATGCCACATCCGAGAAAGATCTTTGGATTAAGGCACATCTTCTATTTAATAATGGTGAATATGCAGAATTTACAAAATTGGTAGAAAGCCATGAATGGCAAGATGAAATTTATGCTGCTGATATTGATTGGCTAGGTGCGCTTATGCTATTTAGAAGTGGTGGAGATATAGCGGAGATTGAAAAATTATATCCTGGTTTAACTTCTGAACAAAGGAGGGCTTTGGGAAGTGGATATTGATTGGTGAATAGCATACATAATGAAATTCTTAGGAATATGTAGATATTGTTCACAATGGACAAGACGTATTCGGTTTTTTTTAATAAACTTTTTTTTAATAAAAAGAGACACTGAACCTTATCCTCTGAGAACATGGTAAGCCCGAAATTTCAAATGGAATATTTATATTATTTGGTACAGTGAAACGCTCCGTTCCTATACATCAATAAGTTTAGACTGATAAATGCATCGGTTATGGTGCGAGCTCTGCTGGCATATCAGCTATTAGAGGGATGATGGCTTTTTTTAGATTCTTCTATCAGAGAATATCAATGATTTCATGGAGTGGAACCGATAGGCTGTTTGTACATTAGCTTTTATTCACTAATTAAATGAGCGCAATGAGAAAGACTACTATTTATTTCATGTTTTTTTTGATTTTTATGGGGGATTTTGCAATAGCCCAAGGCGTAGGGATAGGCACTTCTGATCCAGATCCTAGTGCAGCACTTGATATAGTACAAACAGATAAAGGCGTTTTACTTCCTCGACTTACCACGATTCAGCGCACAACTATGGCAAATCCAGTTCAGTCATTGCTGGTCTTCGATATAAATACCAATAGTTTTTGGTGGAGGGATGGCGCGAAATGGGTGGAGTTAGCCTCGTCTAATGGACTCAACGATTCTGATCTAGACACAGGCGTGGACGTAGAGCAGTCAGAGGATGAGGATGAAGTTGTGATCAATCTTGCAGGAATTGAAAGAGCGCGATTTTTTGGTGATCAGTTATATTTGAAAGATAAGATATCTTTAGGAACGTACTCTAAAAGAGGAATGATAACCTTGCAGGGACCTGATGAGGCAGAGTTTGGTCCTACTATGTATATGTATGGAATTAGTTCAAATCAAAGTGAATCTGGACGACTACGATTTGTAGAAGGTACTGTATTGGGTAACTGGAAGGGAGGATTTATACATTATAACGGATCAGCTAAACGTATGCACCTAGGAACTCACAACGATTCAGATAATCTTGCAAGCTCAGATTTTAATGCAATGACCATAAAGCGTGCAAACGGCTTCGTTGGTATCAATGATGAGGATCCCCTTCACAGACTTTCAGTTAATGGAGATATTAAAATCAATGAGGGAGGAATAACAATTGAAACAAATCAACAGGAGATTGTTCTACAAGCTGGTACCGCAACGGTTACAATTTCTGCGGATGGTAATATCTCAATTACAAGCGCAACTGGGAATTTAGAAATGAGCGCAAATAACATCAATATTACAGCCTCGAATAATATTGTAATGTCGGCAGGGGAAAATATTGTGCAAACAGCTGGAATAGATATTTCAGAAAACGCGGGAGGAGATATTGAGGTTATATCTAATAACAATATTGTATCTACAGCATCAAACTCTATACTTACCGATGCTAATATCATATCCTTGAATGCTGAGACAGATATGTCTTTAACTTCAGGGACAAATTTCACCAATGTAGCAGGAGGGGATGTTTCAGAAACAGCTGGAGGAAACATTGAGCTTATATCAAATGATGATATTTCCGTTGCCGCAGGCCAATCAGTTACTACGACTGCTGGAACAAACCTTGTTATAGATGCAACGATGAGTATGGCAATAACTTCTGGAGTTAATTATATAAATACGGCTGGCGGAAATACAACGATAAATACTGGTGGAATTACCAAGATACTGAGTGTTGGGAAAACAGATATTTTAGGATCTACTATTGACCTTAATGGATCATCAAACGGTAAAGCTGCAGCGAGGGTAACTGATATTACTAACACCCCATCGGGTGGAAGTCAGGGGGTCATCACTCAAGGAAGTGGCACGGTATTCATAGGAAACTAGGCAGTTGTATTGTCAGTAATACTTAATTTATTGTAAGGCCTGATTCTTGACATTTTTCATGGTGAAATTTTTCTCATATTTGCCCTACATGCAACAAATCAAATTAACAATCGGAATCCTCGCCCATGTAGATGCTGGCAAAACGTCATTGACTGAGTGCATGCTCTTTGAATCTGGCGCAACTAAAGATAGAGGTAGTGTTGACAAAGGATCCGCCATAACTGACAGTATGGCGATGGAAAAAGACCGTGGAATATCGATCAAAACAGCTACTGTAGATTTCGAATGGAAAGGAACGCATATCAATATTGTAGATACTCCTGGGCACGTAGATTTTTCTGCGGAAGTAGATCGAGCACTCTCTGTTCTAGATTTGGTGGTATTGGTTATTTCGGCAGTAGAAGGAGTACAAGCACACACACTCAATCTTTGGGAGAGCATAAGAGAAAGGGAAATTCCTGCCATAATATTCATCAATAAAATTGATCGAGCGGGTGCTGATACCGAAGAAGTATTCAAAGAGTTGGAGAAAGATCTAGGCACAACCTTATTTGTGCTTAATTATCCGAATATTAAAAGCCCAAAAGAATTTGATGTTGTAGATTTCTCTAATTCGAAAGCGTTTCTGTCATCATATATTATCGAGAAGTCAATGGAGAATCTTGCTGAGGTTGATGAATCATTTTTTGCCGATTATTTAGAAGGGAATACTTCGGATCTAGATTCCATATTGGAAAAATCAAAAGAGTCTATTGGACGGGGAGAACTTACTCCAGTATTATTTGGGAGTGCAAAAATGCATATAGGAATTGCTTCCCTGTTGGATTGGATTATTGGAGGAGTTAAATTGGAAAAAGCTAAATCAGAAAACCTTAATGCACGAGTATTCAAGGTTGAGTATGATTTAAAATTAGGTAGGTTGGCACATGTGAGAATATTCTCTGGATCATTCTGTACAAAAGATATTGTTCAATCTTCAGGGACCTACCAAGAAGTGAAAATTAATCAGATCTTCCAAAGTCGATTGGGTAAACTGGTGCAAGTCAAAAAACTAGAGGCAGGAGATATTGGGGTGATCACTACTTCAGATATCGTGCTTGCTGGTGATGTGTTAGGACAACATAGAGATAATGATAGTTTCGCATCCATAACAGAGTCAGTTTTAAGCGTACAAGCCATCGCAAAAGAAGAAAAGGACTACCAAAAACTTGGTGAAGCACTAGAAATATTAAACATCGAAGATCCACAGATTGATTTTCGATGGTATAAAGATGAACGAGAATATCACTTGAAAATATTAGGACCGATTCAGACGGAAGTGATGAAGGATAGTTTAATCCGAAGATTTGGAGTAGATGCGGATTTTTTGCCACCTACAGTGATTTACAAGGAAACACCTAAGTCTAATGCTGAAGGAATGGTGAGATACTGGATGCCAAAGCCATGTTGGGCCATTATGACTTTCTTAATAGAGCCTGGAGAATTTGGGAAGTGGTGTCACTTTTGACTCCAA
>CAXBGT010000003.1:0-71789 GCA_963975265.1 uncultured Saprospirales bacterium | reverse complement strand
ATAAACATATCACGAGAATTGCAGAGAAAACAGCAGAATCAATGGGTGGAACGTGTGAAATCGACATCATGGTCGGGTATCCTTGTTTAATCAACGAACCTCTGTTGACTGCCAGAACTCATGCTCACATGATTGAATATATGAGCGAAGAGAATGTAGTAGAACTACCGGTCAGGTTGACAGCGGAAGATTTTTCTTATTATTCGCAGCAAGCGGATGCCTGTTTTTATAGGCTTGGTACAGGGAATATAGATAAAGGAATTACTTCAGCAGTGCATACACCTACCTTTGATATCGACGAAAAAGCACTAGAAATAGGAATGGGACTAATGGCATATTTAGCTGTCAGAGAACTAGATTAAAAGTACAACAAAGTGATCTGATCGCTTAAAGCGATTTGATCACTTTGCCGAAATTAATACATATGTATCAATTGATATCTGCAAGAGTCAGAAAATTCAACAACTCAACTAATTTCCTCTAATCATTCATCACCTTCAAACTAAGATCTAACTGACCTGCTGAATGTGTCAATGCTCCAACTGAGATAAAGTCAACTCCCGTTTCAGCTATCTTTCTTACCGTATTCAAGGTAATCCCACCAGATGCTTCAGCTTCGAATCTTCCGTCGATAATGGCAACTGCTTCTCTTAGGATTGGAATTTCAAAATTATCCAACATGATTCTTGTTACTCCTCCTACTTCTAGAACTTCGTAAAGCTCTACTAGGTTTCTTACTTCGACTGTAATACCCAGTTCTTTACCTGTTTTTTTGAAATATTGGTGGACTTGTTGGACGGCACTAGTAATACTACCACAAGCATCTACATGATTGTCTTTGATCATGATCCAGTCATAAAGACCGTCTCTATAATTCGTTCCTCCACCGATTCTTACTGCCCATTTTTCAAGAAATCTAAGTAGTGGGGTAGTCTTACGCGTATCTAGAATTTTTACATCTAATCCTTCTACTTCGACAGCGAACCTTGAACTCATAGTAGCGATACCACTCATTCGCTGCATCGTATTGAGGACTAATCTTTCTGCTTTCAACAATGCCTGACTGTTACACTCTACATAAAATGCTTCGTCACCGTAGAAGACATCTGAACCATCTTTGATTCTTACATCTATGGTTGCACTAGGATCTAATCTTTTGAATATCATTTCAGCCAATTCTACCCCTGCGATTACTCCAGGATCTTTGACTAGCAATCTTGCTTTTGATCTTCCATCCGCTGGAATACATGCCAGTGAAGTATGATCGCCATCTCTTACATCTTCATGCAAAGCCTCGTCGATGAATTTTTCTATTTGTGCTTTTGAAATTCCGTCCATATTGTATTGTCATTTTTTAAGGACTGCAAATATAGGATTTTAGGGAATGCCGCGCTTGAGAATTTTTTGAGACATAAAATCAAGAATATTTATATTTGTTTTCATAGTTGAATAACTCAAAAGTTACTTTTATGGAAAAACTTACAAAAGCGGAGGATCGATCACTTGGATTATTCTTTTTGTGCTTTACAAAGCATTTTTAGAAAAGGAAAAGTACTTTAAGTTGAATAGGATTTACTTATTGTCATCTCTTGCATTGGGATTATTCCTATGCAACGAGCGACAATAACAGGTGCCAACAGCGAACACTTTATTGGTTTCACTTACTATAGCAATATGAATGTCGCGTTCTCAATAGAGGTCGAAAACCTTGGTGGTAAGGTTATTTACTGATTCGATAGACTATCTGTATTCTCATTATCGAGAAGGGGTCCAACTTTCAGAGCATAAAATGGTACGTATACACTGCGAGTAACACAAGACGGGCAGGTCAAAGAAACAACTATGGATGTAATTGTATTCAAGTAATCAGCAAAGCTAATTGTAAAAATCATCGTAGGATACCTCGTTTCATCAAAAAGTGAAACTGACGCATAATGGAATAATGATCACAATTTAATACTGCTGTACGTTTTATCCTCAACTATAAACAAAACTGAAGACAATAGAAGATGAAGTCACTTAAATCGAGAATAACAATATTATTATTACTCTTATTAGCTATTAATTTTGGTTGCAGTGAGGATTATGGAGATGTACCAGAATGTATCAAAGATGAAATTGAAGTATTTAAGAAAGACGCATGCGACGAAGTTTCATCTATTCGATTATATCAATTTCAGCAACAAGAAGTATACTTATTTGATTTACAAAGTTGTTTTGATGATGGCGCATCAAATGTCATCTCAAATGAATGTGAAGTCCTTGGAATTTTAGGAACAGAAGCCGGTTTTGATGGGATTAAAGGAGTTAACTTTTTTGAAAATGCTACACTAATAAGAGTTGTTTGGGAGAATTAAAACCACTAAAGTATAATATCATAAAACAGCCCAAGCGATCAAATCATTTGGGCTGCTTATTCTCTTCAATTATTCTGCTCATCAAAATCAGAAACCTAAATTCACGGGTGCCAAAGCCATGCAGTTTTATTCATAAATCCAAATTCAACATTTGAATTTCTTCTAATACGCTTTAGCAAACAAGACCCTTCTCTTACTGGGCTTGCCACTATACATACATACACCATCTTTATCTACTGTATCATTTGGAATACACCTGATACTAGCTTTTGTCTCTGCTTTGATCTTATCTTCTGTTTCTTCAGTACCATCCCAATGTGCATAGATGAATCCACCTTTTTCTTCTAGCACCCGCTTGAATTCTTCGAATGTATCTACTGTCGAGGTATGATCTGATCTATGTTGTTTAGCTCTTGCCAATAGATTATCTTGGATCGTGGTCATTAGTCCGTGGACGTGACTTACACAATCTGTTAATGCGATACTCTCTTTTTCTTTGGTATCTCTTCTGGCGATTTCTACCAATCCTTTTTCTAGATCACGTTTACCGATTCCAATTCTTACCGGTACACCTTTCATCTCGTATTCTGCGAATTTGAATCCAGGCCGTTTTTTCATATCACGATCTATTTTTACTCTTACACCTAGCGCCTTGAGTTCTTCGGCAACTTTATCAGCTACTTCCATGATGTCGTCACTTGGTTTTGGTATAGGAATGATTACGACTTGGATCGGAGCCAATTTCGGGGGCAGTACCAAACCTTCATCATCTGAGTGCGTCATGATGAGTCCACCGACTAATCTAGTAGATACTCCCCATGAAGTGGCCCATACAAACTCTTCTTTATTCTCAGAAGTAAGGAACTTTACATCAAATGCTTTCGCAAAATTCTGTCCCAAGAAGTGACTAGTCCCCGCTTGGAGCGCTTTGCCATCTTGCATGAGTGCTTCGATCGTCAATGTGTTATCAGCACCGGCGAATCTTTCAGACTCTGTTTTATACCCTTTAATGACAGGCATTGCCATATAGTCTTCTGCAAACCTTGCATAAAGCTCATGGATTAATTCTGCTTCTTCGATTGCTTCTTGTTTAGTAGAGTGAGCAGTATGTCCTTCTTGCCATAAAAATTCTGCAGTTCTCAAGAATGGTCGAGTTCTCATCTCCCACCTCATAACATTGACCCATTGATTGATCAATAATGGTAGGTCTCTGTATGATTGAATCCAATTCTTGTATGTATTCCAAATGATTGCTTCTGAAGTAGGTCTGATAATCAGTTCTTCTTCAAGTTTGGCATTTGGATCTACTCTTAGTTTTCCTGGATTGTCAGGATCAGTTTGTAATCTGTAGTGTGTTACTACAGCACATTCTTTAGCGAATCCTTCTGCATTTTTTTCTTCTGCTTCGAAAAGACTCTTTGGAACGAGTAGCGGAAAGTAAGCATTTTGATGACCAGTATCTTTAAATGCCTGATCAAGAACCGCTTTCATGTTTTCCCAGATGGCGAATCCATACGGCTTGATTACCATACACCCTCTGACGGCACTATTTTCAGCCAAATCCGCTTTCTTAACTATGTCATTGTACCATTGCGAATAATTCTCTTCCCTGTTGGTTATTTCCTTTGCCATATGCTTATTTTCAATATTTTATGTACTATGTACCTCTTATCTACTGTTATTAAATTATCTACTGTTATTAAACTAATTTACCCAATTATCATCTAACAAAAAGTGCGTTCTGCCAGATGAAAGTTTTGCCTTAACGGTTATTGTTAAAATATTAATAAGAATTCAATATTCGAAACTTTATGTCTCACAAACACGTCATATATTATGAAAGCAACGCATTAGAACGACTAAAAGCAAGTTTTCACGATTCTTTATTATCTTTTAAAAGATTTTTAACTGAATTATAAGCGCAAAAGTAATAAATTGCCCATTATACGATAAGAGAGTCGAATTAATTAAAAAGTAAAATCCTAAATTATGAGATTTATGCACACAAAATCATTTTTCAGTCTGATGTTTATGTCTTTGATGACATTTGCGGCGACTGCTCAATTTGATGACTTATATTACGACCCAAATGATAGTGATAATATTGTTATTGATGATGTAAATTCAGAAGAACCAATATATACTTTTGCAGATTCTGACGATGAATATTATTCTGACGATGATAGCGAGTATGATTCTGATTACGACTCTGATAATGAGTATTATGACGACTATTCATACACTAGAAGAATAAATAGATTTAGAAGAAATAGTTGTGCGACTAACTTCTACGCTTCAAATTTCTATAATAGCTATGACCAATGGAATGATCCGTTTTACAATCCTCACTATGGAATTAACAGTATCGTGATTAGTGTTGGTTCTGGATATCATAACAGATGGGGCAGATACAATAGATGGAATAGATGGAATAGAGGTTACAATAACTGGAATTATTATTCTTACTACAGTCCTTATAATAGCTGGGGAGGTTGGGGAAATAACTATAATCCTTACTGTCAACCATCATTCTATGGATACGGAGGCGGTGGATACAATGGTTTTGGAAACAATGGTTTTGGAAACAATGGAACTTATAACAATGCCATTTCAACCACTAATCCTAAAGGGGGCCATTATGGATCTAGAAAGAATGGATCAGGAACTACATCGACCAATGGTAGATCAAACACACCGAGATTCACTGGAACTGAAGAGGGTACAGCGAATGCTACACCAAGAAATACCGCATCAAGCGATAGAACTAGGATAAGAAATAAAAAAGGTGACGGGAACACTTCAGGTATCAATAGAGCTACTACAAGAGGTGAAACTGCAACTAGCGAAAGAACAACTAGAAGAAGAAGTAACAGTGAAACTATATACTCTGGAAGAAAAAGAGGAACTAGTAGTGGTTCTAGTGCAACTAGAGGTAATAATTCTAATAGAAATTCTGGAGCGACATCAAGGTCAAATTCTAGAAGAAGTTCAGGCGTGAATTCTGGTAATAATAGATCAAGAAGTAGTTCTTCAATGGGGTCGTCGAATAGATCAAATAGAAGTTCTTCAACTAGATCTTCATCTAGCAGATCAAATAAATCTTCAGGATCAAGCTCAAGGTCATCGTCTAAAAAATCTAGTTCAAAAAGCAGTTCTTCAGGGTCAAGAAGAGGAGGTAAATAATTCCAAATCTGAAAGATAATAATACAAGGTGGGGCGGATAATGTAATTTATTCTCCCCATTCCTATTTCTATACTTGAACAAAGCAAGTTAATATAGAAACAAGTAATTAGAAGTATTTAGTAATAAAATCAACGCAATGAGATATTTATCATATATAATTATAGCCTTTTTTGGCCTCAATTCAATGAGTGCACAAAATGTAGCTGATGCTGTACGTTATTCGGATTATTCACCTTTTGGTACTGCAGGCGCAGTTGGTGTAGGATCATCTATTGGTGCTATGGGCGGTGATTATTCTGTCATCGGAATCAATCCTGCTGGAATAGCTGAATTTAGAAACAGCGCCTTCACATTTACACCTTCTATCAATACACAATCATCTGACGGTTTTTTCAAAGATGATAACCTTACTTCAAACAGAAGTAGAAGTTCTTTCTTGGTTGACAACATAAGTTTTGTAGCATCAGGTGGCAATAGAAGTGGAGTGTGGGAGACATCTAATTGGGCTGTAGGATTTAGTAAGTTGGCGGAATTTAGTAGAGATGTAAAGATAGAGGGATCAACTGAAGGAAGTATTACTGATCGTTTTGTTGCTTTGGCCAATAGCAATGGATTGGATGATTTTGAGGCGGGTCTAGCTGATGAAGCTCAAGCTATATTTCTCAACGAAAACAATATCTTCCAATCTGATTTTTTTGACGATGATATCGTAAATAAAGACGTGTTTTTAGATCAAAGAGGATCAATCAATGAATTGTCATTTGGTTGGGCAGGAAACTATGACAATACCCTTAATATAGGAATAAGTGCTGGTGTGCCATTTGTATCCTATTCTGAAACAAAAACGTACAAAGAAAATTTCCAAGCGGATGATTTTAGTAGCAGTTTAGATTATGTAGAAAGTTTAAATACAAGCGGAGCTGGTATAAACTTCAAGTTGGGATTACAGTACAGGGCAATTCCACAAGTTAGGATTGGAGCTGCTATTCACTCTCCGACGTGGTATTCATTAAATGATGATTATGCTACAAGTATGACTTACCAATATAGCTCAAATGCTGAAAGTGGTGGGGATTCTGCGCAGTCTCCTGATGGATCGTTCAAATATGGATATACAAGCCCATGGAAAGCTGTAGGCAGTATTGGATCTGTGTATAAAATAGGAGTATTAAGAGGATTCGTAAATGCTGACATCGAATATTTAGATTATAAAAACAATGAGTTTGATTTTACAAAGCACAGTAATGATCCTGTTGAGGGAACAAATACCCAAGAGGTAAATGGAGAAATTGATGAGAATTTAGGCTCTTCTACCAACCTTAGGTTAGGAACGGAAGTAGCGTATGAATCATTAAGATTCAGAGCCGGATACGCTTTAAGTTCTTCACCATATACTAACGATAGTGAAACTTCATCATCATGGTCAGCAGGATTAGGATTCAGAGGAGAAGGTTTTTTTGTTGATATTGGATATAGAAGAAGGAGTGTGACAGAAGGCTATAATGCATACTCCGTTCCAGATGCTGAGGAGAGAGATGCATTAGCCATTATAGATACAGATTATGGAAAAATAGTAGCTACTTTAGGCTTCACTTTTTAGTAGCGATTCCTAGTGTAATCTTTTATGATCGGTATTATAACAAGATAGAGTTTTGGGTTTCGAGTTTTGAATTTTCTTCTTATGATTGAGATTCTGAGGAGAACCTAGAAGGGTGCTAGAGATAGTGCCCTTTTTTGTATGGATTAGCCAAAAAAACTCTTCTGTGAGTCAATATTATTAATGCCTACATTTTATAAGATTATCATTCGTTTGTCTAGATTTACCTTTTCATTAAGAACCACAGAAATGAGCGAACATTTCGAAACCAAAGCGATCCGAACTCAAACAGAAAGATCGCAACATCGTGAGCATTCTACACCTCTATTTCTTACCTCTTCATTTGTATTCGAAGATGCAGAGGAGATGCGTGCTGCTTTTGCGGAAGAGAAGAAAATGAATATCTATAGTCGATTTACAAATCCTAATGCAACAGAATTTGTGGATAAGATGGTGGTACTAGAAGGTGCAGAAGCGGGATATGCTTTTGCCACTGGAATGTCTGCAGTGTTCAACACATTCGCTGCCTTGCTCAGTGCTGGCGATCATATCATCTCCAGTGATTCGGTATTTGGGTCTACACATTCGTTATTCAAGAAGTTTCTTCCGAAATGGAATATTAATACGAGCTATTTCCCAGCTGATAATTTGGACGCAATTGAAGCAATGATCACGCCTAATACTAAGATACTTTATGCGGAGTCTCCAACTAATCCTGGTGTGCAAATTTTGGATATGGAAGCTTTAGGGCATATAACTAAGAAGCATAATCTATTGTTAGTTATTGATAACTGTTTCGCCACACCATATATCCAGCAACCTATTAAATTTGGAGCGGACATAGTGATTCATTCTGCTACGAAGCTTATTGATGGACAAGGTAGAGTTCTTGGTGGTGCAGCTGTAGGTAAGAAAGAGTTGATCAGAGAGATTTATCTTTTTGCACGAAATACTGGCCCATCGATATCACCATTTAATGCGTGGATACTATCTAAAAGTCTAGAAACACTTGCCGTAAGAATAGAAAGACATTGCGAAACAGCTTTGAAAATAGCTACCGATCTAGAAAATCATCGTAAAGTAAATTGGCTCAAATATCCATTCCTTAAATCTCATCCTAAATATGATCTAGCTAAAAAACAGATGAAGTTGGGTGGTAATATCATTGCATTTGAGATTGAAGGAGGGTTGGATGCTGGAAGGAACTTTCTTAATAATATAAAAATGTGCTCTCTGACTGCCAATCTAGGAGATAGCCGAACGATAGTCTCACATCCAGCATCTACGACGCACAGCAAATTATCTGACGAAGAGAAGGCTGCAGTGGGCATTACTGATGGAATGATTAGAATTTCTATCGGTTTGGAGCATCATGAAGATATTATGAATGATATTTTGGAGGCGTTGGAGTGATTTTTATTTGAAAATTCTCTTTTTATTTTGATATGACAATTATTTCACATAAGTTTGTAACCATTGTGTAATGTTGTATAATGTGGTTATGAAAAATTATTATTCTCTTGCTGAGGTGTCTGAAAAATTAGGTAAAAGTAAAGAAACTCTAAGAAGGTGGGATAGGAATGGTAAACTGAATGCTTTTCGTGAACCTATTAGTAATTATAGAGTGTATAAAAAAGATCAAGTCCATTCATTTCTAAATTTGTTTTCTGAGCTAGATGCAGAGGAAACTGATAATTCCATTATACCCAATAATCAATATTCTACTATAGAACTTTTTGCTGGAGCTGGAGGTATGGCTATTGGCTTAGAGGAAGCGGGTTTAGATTGTGTGGCTTTAAATGAAATAGATAAGTGGGCTTGCCAAACATTAAAACATAATAGACCAGATTGGAATGTTTTAGAAGGAGATATTAAGGATTATTCATTTACTGAATTTAGTAATAAGGTTGACGTTGTAGCTGGCGGGTTTCCGTGCCAAGCTTTTAGTTACGCAGGAAAAAAATTAGGCCTTGAAGATGCAAGAGGCACTTTATTTTATGAGTTTGCTAGAGTGGTACAAGAAGTAAACCCTTTGATTTGTATTGGAGAAAATGTAAAGGGATTAAGGTCTCATGAGAAAGGGAAAACCTTACAAGGAATGATTTCAATATTAGATGAAATCGGATATAATGTTGTTCCTGTTAGAGTGCTTAAGGCAATAAATTATAATGTTCCTCAGAAAAGAGAAAGATTAATAATTGTTGGAATTAGAAAAGATATAGATTTAGAATACAAATATCCAGATCCATATAAAAGAACATTTAATCTTGAAGATGCATTAAAAAAAGGCGACTTATATGATAGTAATGTTCCTAATTCTCCCGGCTCGAATTATCCGGAACATAAAAAAGAAGTTTTAGACTTAGTGCCTCCTAAAGGGTATTGGAGAAATTTACCAAAGAATATTCAGATGGAATATATGGGAAAAAGCTATTATCTAGGTGGTGGTAAAACAGGAATGGCAAGGAGAATAGGTTGGGATGAGCCTTGTCTCACTCTAACTTGTAGTCCAGCTCAGAAACAAACAGAACGATGCCATCCGGATGAAACAAGGCCTTTTAGAGTAAGAGAATATGCTAGGATCCAAACATTCCCAGATGATTGGAGTTTTCAGGGTTCAGTTTCTCAACAATACAAGCAAATTGGCAATGCAGTGCCTTGTAATCTAGGAAAAGAGATTGGATATTCGATAGTTGCATTTCTTAATGAGTACTATCAGAAATTAAATAAGTCAGAATCTTCCACATCTTTAGCCAGTGCTAAGTAACCTTCTTTAAGAATATTTTCTGTGTCTAAATTTAAGATTATACTATCAAGACCTTTCACTAGCTTTGGGTAGAAATTTTCAAAACCAGTAATTCTATGCCATAGTTCTTTTCCAATAATAACTGGATACGTACGGTCAATTTTTTGGTAATGTTTACTAAGCTGATGTTCTTCGCCATACAAGACTCCTAAAGTCAAATCAGAATTACTTAATTTTGTATTATTTGTTCTAGCCAAATTTGCTACTTTATTAAATTTAGTTAGTAAAGGATTTACATCTTCAGAATTTATAGTATTGGGCCCAGATTTTAATTGACAATATTTTTGCCTTCCATCTAGATGATCAATGAATTCAATGTCCATGCCTTTTATTAATGAACCTTCCGCAAGGCCTAAGTCAACAAACATATTTTGTATCCTTGTTCCAAAAGATGTATTTATTGAGGTGCCCAATACTCTAGGATAGTAAAGTGCTTTTGCAATACCTATGGGATTAAATTGATCTTCTAGTAATTTAGATAGGTACTTTACGACAATGGGATTGATCTTGTACGATGAAAGTTTTATGTGTTTGGATTTTGCACTATTTATATGATTTTCAAAGATGTTTTTCTTGAAATAGTCATTTACAATTGTGAGTAGTTGATCTTCATTCATTATCAAAAGTAATCAAACTGAATTAAACAAAAAAAGAGACTGCCCAAATCCTAGATCCGAACAGCCTCACGCTTGCTATAACTTAATCTCTATTTGAATTAGTAACCAGAACCTCCCGGTGTCGCATCATTTCTGAGCTTATCTTTTTTGAGCTGGTTCTTTTTGTGATTACGCTTCCCTTTTCTTTTGGAATTCTTTTTCATTTTCTTTCTTTCATCTTTCATGACAGCCTTTTCCTCAGGAGTAACCACGCCATCTGCTTTTGCTACTCTGCGCATTGATTTGAGATGTTTTTTATGCGCTTTTTTCTTTGATTTTAGATGTCTTTTACGATTTTTTTTTGCCGTTTTCTCGTCTTTTTCCATTCTTCGATCATCTAACTGCTCAGCGTGTTCAACTTGTTGAACTTCTGATTGAGAAATCTGTGCTTCCGATGTATAACCTATGGCCATTGTGAATACTGCGATTAAAAATATTACCTTTTTCATTATTTTGATTTTTAATTTTCGTCCTCATATCCTAGAAAGTATCTTTAAGATTTTATCTTTTCTTTCTTCTATGGATATGAAAACTATTAATGTATTTTCGCTTCTTTGACAGTAGGATAAACTTGAGGTTTAAAACCAATTCATTTCTTAACTCGATATTAACGTATGGACAATTCCAGAAAAAAGACACTCGAACAATATAATCAGGCATTTCAGAATGCAAAAAAGACTTTGAATGAAAAGCAACGATTGGCTGTAGATCAGATATATGGTCCAGTTATGACTGTTGCTGGTCCAGGAACGGGTAAAACACAATTACTTGCCGTCAGGATAGGAAATATATTACAACAAACAGATGTAAACACCAATAATATTCTCTCACTTACTTTTACGGATTCTGGAAGTATAGCAATGAGAGAAAGGTTAAAACAATTTATAGGGCCAGAAGCTTACAACGCTAATATTTTCACTTTTCACTCATTTTGTAATTATGTAATTCAGGAGAATATTCAGTTTTTTGGTGGATTTAGAAATTTGCAATTGATATCAGAATTGGAGCTGGTAGATGTGTATCGAGAGATCATTGATGGATTTGCTGATGATCATCCATTAAAGCGTTTCAAGGGTAATCTGTACTACGAAGCAGATCGACTCAAGAACTTGTTCAACATCATGAAACAAGAGAAATGGACAACTGAAGAGATTGAAGAAAATGTAAATATGCTTCATGACTTCTATCACGAAACAGACCTCAACGGAGATTATATCAATCCTAAATACATAGTCAAAGGAAAACAAACTGGAAAACAAACAGGTACCATATATACCAAAGGTCAAATTAACGATGACAAAGTCGCACAAGAAATAGCGGGTTTTGATGGCTTGATAGCGGCTAGTAGAGAATTAGAAACGTACAATAAGATCCTTGCTAGAAAAGAACGATACGACTATAATGATATGATCCTTTGGGTTATCAAAATTTTAGCAGAAAATGATGATCTATTGGCATCTTATCAGGAACGCTTTCAATTTATTCTTGTAGATGAATATCAAGATACCAATGGCGCGCAAAATGAACTACTTTTCTTACTGGCGGATAATCCTATAGATGATAAACCAAATGTATTCATCGTAGGTGACGATGATCAGTCTATCTACCGATTCCAAGGGGCCAACATGAATAACATCATAGACTTCGCAGACAAATATGATCCTACAGAGATAGTACTGGATAATAATTATAGGTCTGATCAGAGAATCCTTGATTGGTCGAAGACTCTAATTGAGCACAATGATGAAAGGCTCGTAAAAGTAAGGCCTCACCTTACCAAAGAACTAATAGAAAGTAGAGACAAAAGTAAAAACAATGGTGCTGCACCAAAAGTATATAGATATAAGAATGTAGCTCAAGAAGAAATAGGAATCATCAATGATATACTCGCAAAACATAAAGCGGGAACTCCACTCAACGAAATAGCTGTAATTTACAGAAAACATAAAAATGTAGAAAACATAGTTAAATATCTGACACTCCAAGGCATACCTCTCAATATCAAAAGAAAGGTGAATGTTCTGAAGGAAGGTGAAGTCAAACGATTAATATCCATTTTGAAATATATCATGTCCGAAGTGGACAAGCCATTCTCAGGAGATAAGTTTCTCTTTGAGATGATGCACTACGACTACTTTGGTATTTCTGCCATGGATGTCGCATTGATAAGCGTATATTGTTCCAATCGTACGGACGAGACTGAGGATGATAAAAGGTGGAGAACAGTCATCAACAATGTAGAAAGTCTAAAAAAAGCGGGAATCGAAGATGTATCTAATATTATAAAATTCAGTGATGCCCTAGAAGGTTGGATCAAAGATATACCTAATGTAACAGCTCAAGTTTTGTTTGAGAGAATACTAACTCGAGGAGCCGTTCTTGATGATATCCTTGCTAGCTCAGACAAAGTATGGAGATTACAGTTGGTAAATACATTTTTTAATTTCATCAAAGAAGAATCAGCAAGAGAGGAGAACATAACAATGCCACTGATCTTGGACATGATCGAAAAAATGGAGGAAAATAATATTGAACTTCCACTAAGCAAAATCATTTTCTCAGAAAAAGGCATTCATTTTCTTACCGCTCATGGATCTAAAGGGCTAGAATTTAATCATGTCTATATCCTAAAGGCCGATACTAGTAATTGGGTAGCTCGTAACTATGGTGGAGGTGGTAAATATACTTACCCAAAAACCTTAGTGCCCGCATCTGCACAAAGTGATATCGAGGATGATAGAAGACTATTCTATGTAGCTATGACTCGAGCAAGAGATGTATTGACGATCACACATGCTGATTTCAATGAAAATGAAAAAGCACTGGAACCTGCCAGGTTCATAGCAGAAATCACATCAAATGAAGAAGACATAACCCAAAAGGCTGTAGAAGATGAAGCGGTAATAGAATACACAGCAACTCTAATGAGATACGCCCAGGGTGAGATAAGACTTCTTGAACATGATGAAATAGATAAGGTACTTCAGACATTCAAAATGAGTACCACTAGTCTCAATAAGTACCTGAAATGTCCAATCACTTTCTACTTTGAAAATATTCTTCGTGTACCGATGGCTAGGAGTGCGTCCAATGGGTTTGGAAATGCCATTCATTATGCATTAGAAATGTATTTCCGGGACATGGAAGCAGATCCAGCAAGGGCTGTACTTGAAGAAGAAGTGCTACACACCCACTTCCGTATTGGGATGAAAAAGTATCATTCTCACTTTACTGTTAAAGAAAGAGAATTGAGTGAGGTAAGAGGTAAGATCCTATTGGCTGAATACTTCGCTGAGTATAGTAGTCAATGGTCATTGCCTAGAAAATTCGAAATTGAGTTTGACATCAAGACGGAATATGTTGGAGTACCTATCTCAGGAAAACTCGATCAAGTAGCTGTTTACGATGATCACCTACAAGTAATTGATTATAAAACAGGAAGGTACGATCCTGCCAAACTAAAAGGCCCAACTGGTGACGAAGATCCAGGGGGGGATTATTGGAGGCAGATCGTTTTCTATAAACTATTACTACGAGGTGACGATAGATTGAAACAGACCATGAGGTCTGGTTCGATGGATTTTGTAGAAAAGCAAAAAGATGGCCGATTTCAAAGAAGAAAATTTGAAGTGGAAGAATTTGAAATGGAAATCGTTGGTAAGCAATTGGTCGATTCCTATAAAAGCATCCAGAAACATGAATTCACAGAAGGATGTGGAGAAGAGAATTGTAAATGGTGCAATTTTGTGAATGAAAACATGGCTGTACCCGATTTGATAGAAGGGGATGCGGAGGATTGAGAAATTCATAATTTAAAAATCAAATGACAATAAAAGGCACATTTCATTTTTTCATATATTAATATGAAAATCGAACTATTTGTCTACTACAAAATAGAGAGAAAAGGTTTATAAGCAGCTAGACACTGTTGACGATCACTTGTTAAAAGAAGTGTTAACCCTATTGAGTTTGAGACCGAGAAGGGTTTATTTAAGCTATCGGATGCTCAGAAACTAGTTGTAGATGAATCACGGTCACAAATAGCATCCGGTAAAACATTTACCAACGAGGATTTGGACAAAGAAGTAGATGCATGCCTAAACGAATAATTTGGTCAAAACTAGCAACTGAAGGCAAGAAAAGTATCCTATACTATTGGTGCAAAAGAAACAAATCAAATGTCTACCCTAAGAAACTCAACAAATTTTAAAAGATTGCGATAAAGACAATATCAGAAAGCTTAATCCCTAGAAAAAAGACGGACTATGGTGATGCATTTGTAAAGATAGTAAAAGACTATCTTATTATTTACGATGAAGATCCAAAAGTAATTTTTATTCTCAGTATTTGGGATTCCAGATAAGATCCTGAAAAACGTAAACAGTTTCTAGTTTAAAAAAGAGCTTCTTTTGTAGAATGAATACTATTAATTTAGTTCCTCAACCAATCTCCCAAAATACTGCGCAGCGCCTACCATCCGACTCCCATACCAGCTGAAGTATTCACCATCTACCAAAAGGATTTTACAATTTGGCATTTGGTCTTTTAATTCATCAATGTGCACTTGCTTAAATGGAAATGGCTCAGATGATAAGAATATGTAGTTTGGTTGCCTGGATTTTATATCTTCTAATGTCAATTCGGGGTATCTAGTTTGGTCTTTACAGATGTTTTCGAATCCACAGATCTCTAGCATGTCATGGATATAAGTATCATTTCCGATTGACATATATGGCTTTTGCCAAATTAAATAACAGATTTTTGCTTTCTGTAATTTTGGCTTTAATTGAGAGAAAGATGCTTCTATTTCTTCAATGAGGGTAGTGGCTTTTACCGCCGTATTGGTCATCAGTCCAATGTCATCAATGGCAAATATAGCTTGTTTGAAGTTTTCGATTTCTGTCACATGAACATTACAATTTTGTTTCAGTGCTTCGATGTCAGATTTAGTGTTTTCTTCTTTATTGGCAAGGACAAGATCTGGTTTCAGGTCTAAGACCTTTTGGATATTCACATTCTTTGTGCCGCCTATTTTGGGAACTATTTTCACCTTTTCAGCTGGATGGATGCAGAATTTGGTTCTACCAACGATCATCTCTTCCAATCCTAAATGGAAGAGCAGTTCTGTAAGAGAAGGAACAAGGCTGACAATTTTCAAGATGTATAGTTTTGCTCAAAGCTATATAATATATCACGAACAGTATCTACCAATTCACGAATAATAAAGAGGCACTCGTCGGAAATTGATTTCATATGAGTAACGAAGATCTTTCATTTGTAGTGTAAATAATTTTTTTAATCATTAAATTTATAACTATGAATAAGTTAGTCACATACACAATTTTAGTACTTGGTACTCTTGGGTTTCTTTTGATTTCTGGACTTGTGAACTCAGGCATGAAAGAAATTGTATATGAAAAAAATGGCCTTCAGTTTGAATATCTGAACAAAAGTAAAGCTATCAGGCCATCTCAAGAGGTTCAGTTTTTTACTTCACAAGATAATAATGAACTGACTTTCTACATGAATGAGGGGTATAAAAATCAAAATTTCACTACATACCTATCCGTATATAAGACAATTGATCCCGAAGAAAATGTTCATACCCTAAGTGTAAAAGCAATGAATAAGGACTTGTCTTTTCAATCGACGCTTGAAGATCTGAGTCATACCGAATTGGTTAACCTAATTTCTTCAATAAATGACTTTAGAGGTGCTAAGTTATCAGCATATACTTCGGAGTCTGGCTGGTTTGGGTATGTTGATGACACTGTGGTTATCTTTGTTTTATTTGGGTTGATATTTTTCATTTGCTGCCTGATATTCAATAGTATGGTTAAAATATTGAGTAAAAGATATGGCACTAGATTAGAATGGATATTCCCAGGAACAATTGTTTTTATTCTTGCATTTTATGCGATTGGTTTTAATTTTTCGAATTGGATTCCGTTCTCTCTTTCTTTGAATTCTGTAATCAGTTTTTGCTCTATCTTCCTCCCATTTCTATTATTTAGGTTTGTAATAAGGAAGTCGAGTAATCTGGATTTTGCAGATAGAGAGGTACTGAAATTCTTTACCATAATCATAGGAACTTATGTTATTGGTGCAGTACTTAGTAGAATTGGATTCGCGATAGATTCTTCTAACTTTGATAATGTAATGATGATCGAAAAGCATGGTCCATTTCCGATTATTATGGGAATGGCAATATCTCTAGCTTCAGGTAACCTCCTTGCCAATTTGGTGAGGAGAATGATATATCATAGAGGTTCGGAAAAACTACTCAAAAAGGCTGAAGGTGAACTTGGAAGATCAAATGTGGAATTACAATCACTACAATCAACGATTAACCCCCATTTTTTGTATAATTCTTTAAATTCTATTGCTAGTACAGCAAAAGTGGATGGAGATAAAACAGAAAGAATGGCTTTAGCTCTTTCATCGTTTTATAAATATATTACTAATAAGAAAAATGAAGGCTTGACTATTTTAAAAAATGAAGTCGAAATGCTTAATAATTATTTAGAAATAGAGAAAATAAGATTTGAGGATAATCTTACCGTAGAAATAGATGTTTCATCTAATGCCATTAACTGCAAACTACCTAGATTGCTTCTACAGCCACTGGTGGAAAATGCCGTAAAGTATGGATACGGAGAATCAGGAATCAATGTTAAAATCACAGCTGAAAGAATATCAGACCAGTTGATCATAAGAATCTATGACTCAGGAGCTGAGTTTGGATTAGATATGCAAATAGGCTTTGGGATCAAGAGTGTGAACCAAAAGCTTGAGCTGTTATATCCTGATCAACATACATTGGAATTCAAAAATTCTCCAGCAAAACATATATTAATTGAGATTAACCAAAATGAAGTGTGATGAAAGCATATATTGTCGAAGATGAAAAATTAGCTGGAAATAGATTAAAACAGTTGATACTTGACGGGACCCATGATCTAGAAATAATAGGGGAGTCACAAACGGGTAAGGAAGCGATTAAAGAAATCAATTCGCTTAAACCTGAGCTAATTTTTTTGGACATTCAATTACTGGATATGACCGGATTTGATGTGTTGCAGAATCTTGTTTATCAACCATACATCATATTTACAACAGCCTATCATCAATATGCAATTGATGCATTTGAGCATTTTGCGGTGGATTACTTACTGAAACCTATCGAGCAAGACAAATTCAATAAGTCCATAAAGAAATTACTCAAAATGATGGACAAGACTTCTATGCAGTCCTTCGATTCAGTGAATACTTGGATCAAACAAAATGTAAAAAAGAGGACTTCCTTTTCTATTAAGAAAAATGATAAAATCACACTAGTCGATATTGATAATGTAGCGTGGATAAAAGCAGAGGATAAGTATGTAGAAATTGGAGAAAAAAATGGTAAATCCCACCTTTTGAATAAAACGCTTAAGCTTTTAGAAACAGAGCTTCCAGAAAACTTTGTAAGAATTCACAGATCGTATATAATAAACAGAGATTTTGTCTTTGAAATACATAAGTATTTCAAAGGAAGATATGTTTTTAAACTCAATGATAATGATAGATCATCCATCACATCAAGTGAATCCTACTTATCCGAAATAAAGGAAAAATTTGAGCTATAGAAAATACATGAACTCTATTTTACGATGTTGATAAGTGATTATCAACATAAGAACGCGATTCAAACATTCAGCAATCAAAATCAATTGGAAGTTAAGAATCACTACTGTATCTAAAAGTACATTCTAAAAAGAATGCCCACTAAACAACTCTGATGCTATCTCTAATAGATTGGATAAGATCTGGAGATACAGAAGATCGTTTTACATTGTTTTTTATGTAATCTCTGAAGGTCTTTTCTTTGTTAAACATCTTGCTGCATTTAGTATCACAGTTTACTTGCTCCAATAGAGTAGAAGACTCTTCTTGTGATAATGCATTGTCAAAATAAAGATTGATTTTACTTCTGAGGCTTCCAGTATTTTCCTGATTTCTCATAGACATTCAGTTTATTTTCATGCTTAAGGCACCAAGTATTATTTTGAATAGCATAGGATATCAAAACAATATATCGACCATTACATATTATGTAAATTATTGCTTGGTAAATATAACAAAATAAAAACACATAAAGGGTCTAGCCCATTAAAAATAATACAACTTATTTTTGCTGATCCCTAAAAAGGATGAGCAAAAATTCAAAATTCAAAAATCATTCCTCTTCGTCGCCAGACTTCTGTCGAGCTCCACGCTTATCTTCGTATCCCATTTTCTCAGCATAAGCTTTTAACTTTTCTTTGAGCATATTTCTTGCTCGAAATAGTCTAGACCTTACTGTACCAATTGGCACGTCAATTATTTTTGAAATTTCCTCATATGTGAATCCTTCGATATCGCATAAAAGAATAACAGTACGAAAATCTATTGGAAGAGAATTTATTGCGATAGTGACTTCGTCACCCATCATATTCTCAAAGATTTCCTGCCTCAGATCAAGATATTTAGAACTCGATGCACTATCACTATTCTGATATGAAACGATATCTTCGAAATCTACTTTCTGTGGACGCTTACTTTTCTTACGATACTCGTTGATGTAAGCGTTTTTCAGGATTTTAAACAACCAAGCTTTGGCATTAGTTCCCTGATCGTATTTATCTATGAATCGGTGCGCCTTCATGTACGTTTCTTGTACTAGATCGTTGGCGTCTTCTTCATTATAAGACAGGTGATATGCGAAAGTTTTTAATGCGTCCATGTGTGGAAATAATTCTTCCTCAAAGACGACTTGGTTTCTTGTTTTTTTACTCACTAACTTGAAGGCTCTAAATTTTTAATTGGTGTAAAATTAATTGCTTTTTACACCTGAGACAGAAAATACTCTGTTCTCATATGTAAACATACAATTTTAAATTAATTTATGTTCGCCAGGTGGCAGAACACATAGGTAAGACGTAAGAAAGAGAGAAAATGTAACAGGATTATTTTTTGAAGAATGAATTGACTAATAATGAAACTTACAACTTAAGATTGATATCTTTTGATCATCAACTGTATATATTAATCGTTGTTCTTTTGAAATTCTGCGGTACCAACAACCAGCGTAATTACCAACGAGAGGTTCCGGTTTCCCAACTCCAGTAAAAGGATTTCTAACGGTATCCTTTATTAAGCTATTAATCTTCTTGACAATTTTCTTATCTATTTTTTGCCAATAGATATAGTCGTTCCAACCATCTATGTGCCATGAAATTTCTCTCACTCGAATAAGTTATTTGAATGAATATTTACTCCATTTCGATAATCTTCCCATGCTCTATCTAATCGTACTTTGTTCTTTGTCGAGCTCATTAAATAGAGTGTTTCTTCCATACTGTTGTATTCCTTTAAAGAAATTACAACGACATCTTTATCGGCAGATCTTGAAATTATTAGCTTCTCATCATTATTGGTTACTTGGTTTTAGGTCTCAGATAGAGATTTCCTGAATTCAGTGACACTTTTTACTATCATTGGAAATGTATTTTAATTATGTACAGTATTCAGTACAATAAAATTCTATTAGTGGAAACTATAATTGAATCTACCCCTTCACAAAACTCTGACTACTTACCCCGTTTTCAGAATAGACAGACATGAAATATAATCCATCCATCAAGTCCGATATAGGTACGATCATTTGGTCCCCTACAGGATTAGGAAGGCTCATGATCTTTTGTCCTACCGAATTATGAACTGTGATCGCTTTTACATCACTATATTCTGGAATATAGACATTGATTCTATCAGATGCAGGATTTGGACCGAGCGTCCAATCAGAATCTAATACTATGTCTTCAGTATCAACAAACTCTCCGATATTAAACTTGAATTCTGCTACCCCTGCACAAGAAGCGGATTGATCCCAAGTAGATATTACTGTCACTAACACATACTGCATGCTTGCATTTTGTAATGACGTTCCTTTAGATCCAGTATACTTCCATGACCCAGGTGCTTTGTCTAGCGATATAGGACCGACTGTAGTCCAGTTTATTTGATCAGTGGAGTAATCAATCAATATTTCTTTTGCTCCTAATCCAGTTTCTCCCCAGACATTATGATTCCAGTATTGAATTGTGTCGATTGGATAAGCCTCTCCCAAATCATAGAGAATCCAATGTTGGTCGCCACGCTCAGGAATAGGTCCTACGCTAGTATTACAAGATAACCATCCATGATTCTTAAATGTGCTATGACCATCATCAAAGCACTGTGCAGATATAGTATTTGCTCTAAACAAGATGATCAGGGTAATTATGAAGGTCTTTATATATGTGTCCATTTCTTTAAATTTTTGTTTTCCTTGTCCAAGTAACAAGGTAAGTTAGTTGTTAAGCGAATGCGCGATTTAACAAGCAAGTTGCTAGATCATGAATCCGAGTGGTTTCTCTCCGGAGGCTACATTATAGAAATTTCCAATATTTGGAAAAACTTGACTCAGGTCATTGGGCGATATCCCGAACCAGAGTGCCATTTCAGCAAAGTATTCATCTGCACTGGTTGTAGGTAGTAAAATTCCACTTCCAAGGTCCAAATCTGACCCTAAACTCAATACAGGGTAGTCTCCATACATCTTTTTGCCATTCACTGCTCCTCCCATTACGATGGCGTTCCCACCCCATGCATGATCTGTGCCGTTACCATTAGAAGTAAGTGTACGAGCAAAATCAGAAATTGTAAACGTCGTTACACAATCACTTACCCCAAGTTCTTCTGTTGCTTTATAGAATTCTGAGAAGGCATCATCAACAACTTTCATCAACTGACTATGATTATTTATTAACTCATCGTGATTATCAAATCCCCCTATGTCCACATAGAATATCTGTCTTTTTGCTCCTAGTTGCTCTCGTGAAGCAATCGAGCGAGCCACCATCGCCAATTTTTGAGATAAATTAGTGTTAGAGAATTGCGTGTTTATTACAGCACCTTCTACGGCGTTGTTGAAAATTTCATTGCTTTCAACACTTCTTTTTAGAACTCCATTATATGAATCACGGAATATATCTTCATAATTCTGACTCATCATATCAGTCACATCTTCTTTCATTAGATTGAAAAAAGGTTCGTCAAAGTCAAAACCGACTATACTGACACCTCCATTAGCATTTATGGCATATTCTGTCACATCTTCACCTCTTTGGAAAACATTGTTACCTCCTAGCGAGATATTCATTGATACGCCTACATCTTCGTTCATGCTTTTGAGAATATCTGCCATCTTTCCTCCCCACCCCGTAGTAGTTCTATCTTGTGGATATGCCGTCTGCCAGTGCATGACCTGATCCGAATGAGAGAGAAGGCCAAGAGGGACTTTTACATTCCCCATTTCTAAACCAGGTTTTGTGACTGGCTCAACTAGCGTACCTACGTTGCTTACAAACGCCGCTTTACCTGATTCAAAAATGTTTTTTAAGCCTGTCATAGATGGGTGCAGTCCAAAATCTCTACCATCCGTGATTTCAGGATTGATGGGAAGAATTTGTTCTAGTGGAACAGCTAGATTTGACCTTACAGCTGCATATTCAGCGTATTCTGTATTGCCTCTAGGGATGAGCATATTATAAGAGTCATTTCCTCCGCTTAATTGTACACAGACTAATGCTTTATAATCATCACCTGCAGTACTAGTGCTGGCCATGATGGCATTCATAGCCTTGAGATTAATAAGAGAATTATATAGGGTACTTGTCCCCAATGCGAGGCATGGAAGACTGCCCATGAATTTACGTCTAGAATATTTATGATGTGACATATTTTCTTTTTTTTGAATTTTGGATAAGAATTTTGATAGTTCGCTTTTAGAAAACGATCATTTCATAATGACAAATTCGGGATTAATCATTACTAGAAACAATCCATACAATGCACTCGACATTGGATCTAGGATATCTGTTTTTTTCATGCTATCAATAATTCTTTCTTTTGTCGGATCACTTAATAGTCCATTTGCGATCGTGATATCCAAGTAGTCGATCAATTCCTCCGGGTTTGCCGCTAGTTCGAGTAGGAAAGGATCAGACAGAGCTGCTGCATATTCCTCATTGTCAGGAACCCATTCGATAAAACTAGGTTCATTCAGTATGTTTACTATTCGATCATAGTTTGGTATATCTTGAAACCTTTCATTGAAATAATCAGCCAATAATGCAAGCATCATATAATTCACATAATTGGAGGATGTGGAGGAATTAAGTATTTGAAATTCTGGTCCTACAAGATTTTCATATGCGAATTCAGCATCAGGAACATAATCTGGGGAATAGAAACTGAAGACAGTAGGAGCGCCCATCGGATGCTGTCCAGCTTGCACCTCAAAAAATGTTGCGGAGTTCCAGAATATGCCATTCGGTGCTTCCGCTTTTAAAGCTTTGAGCATTTGAGTGAGTCGAAGGATGGGTGCACGCAACATCCCATTTCTGATGTCAGTTGTCCAATAACATTCAAGTGCTTCATCATCAAGTAATATAGCTTTTGTCATAGCGCCCAAGTCCCCTCGAACACCATTTCCATTATCTGCAAATACACCAGCTACTCTTGAAATATATTGTGGAGACGGATTAGATTTTACCAACCTTTGTATGAGTCTTACCGCCAAGAAGGGTCCTACATTATCATGATTGAATAGGTGATCTATCGCATCATTTATATCTTCTATACCCGTCTGTCCAGATGGAATTGTATAATTTCCAACAATAGTTTTTTCTCCTGGCTCATGCCAAAATGGATACATTGCCATAGGATCGATAAGGGAGTAGTTATTATAAGGTCTACCAAATTCGACAGGAGAAGTGTTATTATCATCTGCCCATTTGCTTCCGCTCAACCCTGTGAATACTTTTGCCAGGCCTTGGATATCTTCATTGTCATATGTTGGAATCCATAGGCCAGTATTTATATCGGTTTTTCTACTACCATCTTGATTGAGTTCATATAATCCTATACTGAACAACTGCATGATTTCTCTTGCATAGTTTTCATCTGGACGAATATTTAGATCTGGGAATGTCTTAGGATTATTGATATGACTAAGGTAGAAGCCCATTGCTGGATGTAAAGTGGTTTCTGAGAGTATATCTTTATAGTTGCCAAATGCATTTCTAGTAAGTAAGTCATAAAAATTTGCAAGTGCATGTGGAGATTGATTGAGCATTGATTTATCTGATATTACTACTATTTCACTTAGCGCCATTGCGACTCTTTGTCGAAGCAGATCTTGACCATACCTCATGTTATGAGACCAAGAGTACCGAAAGTATCGAGCATCCACGTTAAACAATAGTGGACAGGCAACTCCAAATTCATCCATACATGCAAAATACGCCGTAAAGATTTTCTCAATTGTTGGTACAGTCAGATATTCAGCTTCTATTGATAGTTGCTCATCGATCCAAGATTCGATTCCATTTTCGGTGAGATCCTCTACATCTTCGATTGTATACCCAAGTGTCGCATGTGCTAAAAATTTCGAAGACCCTTGGATATCCAATTCATAACCTTCTCCATTCACAGAATTGATTGGATTAGATTGGATATCACTGCTAATGGCAGATACACCAATAGCATGTCCAGCACCGATATAATCATCATATTCTTGAGAGAAGGAAATTAAGGGAAATAGAAAAACGAAAATAGTAAGTAGAGAACTTTTCATATTTGCTTGTTTTCAATAAATAAATTGGTAGTAATATTATTAAGACAAGTTAGTGATTATTTACCCTACTTTTTATCAGACGTTTTACGTAGTGGATTTCACGATGTCGTTTTTTTGAATTCAACTTTTGACTATACTAACTTGCTTTTTGCGTAATTGTATATCGCTGAGTTGCCTTAGGATGTTGATTTTCATTGTGGCAACAAGTATTGTTTGCATAAATATGACAACTTGAATTGCACCTGTTTGACATTTTTGTTTAATCAATAAGAATAAAATAGGGGGTTATCCTCTTAGTGCTTAAAGCACTGGAGACTTGATTCATTTCAAGAAATACGATTGTAAAAATCTGAGTATTCTATGATCGTTTTTGCTGAATTAATGTCTCGATCAATCTTTAATTTTGCAGCTTTTGAGAAGTCGGGTAAAGAATGGCGATTATTGTAGGCCATTAAGATTGTATCTGCTAGATCTCTTGGGTTCGCCTTTTTGAATATGTATCCATTAACCAAATTTTTAACTAGCGGCCTATTCCCTTCAATGTCTGAAATGATAGGTACTACACCTAGCGACATAGCCTCTACCACACTCTTGGTCAGAGATTCTCCACCTATTGATGGCAGTACAAATGCATTGCAAGCTGCGACAATATTTAGTGATTCATTTCTATAGCCTAAAAAGTGAACCTTATCTTGATAACAAGAATCGGAAGTCAATGTACGTATTTGTGGAGTATCCATACCTTCACCTATAATAAGAAATGTGATTGCGGTATCAGTAGGTAAAAACTTAATAGCCTTAATAAGATCTGGAATTGCCTTAAATCTCCGATTATTAGCTACGGTTACAAAGATTAGAGCATCGGCAGGAATATCTAATTCTGCTCTAATATTGTGCGGTTTTGCTCCTCTATACCATTCTGTATCATGACCTTTAAAGATAGTAACAGCTTTGTCTTTATTGTAAAATGGTACTTTAAGAAACTGCTGTCTGATTTCTTCTGAGTTACAGACTACATAATCTATTCTTGGATGGAAGAATTTTAAGTAATTAATTGGATTGTACCATGCCATATTAGAAGACGCACCTCTATAAATCACTATTTTTATAGGTAAATTTTTAGCTGCTTGTATTCCATTAGAGATTGCTTTGTTATTGTATAATTGAAGGATGTCATATGATTCACGGTTAATTTCTTCTTTTAATAACAAGATGAATTTTTTATCATATCTTTTACTTGGATGAATTGGGATTACTCTAACACCATTTTCTTCGAACCTTTTAATATATTCAGCATCAGGATAGGTCATGATTGTAATGTCAAATCCTAGTTTCGAAAGACCTATAAATATCTCTGCTTCTGGGCGTGCGGTATGGAAACCTCTGTAGTTTGATATGACTAGGATTTTTTTCATTAATCAAAGATAGGATTTAGTATAAAGTAGCAACAAAAAAAGACCTGATAAACTAAAAGTCTACCAGGTCCAGGGAATTGCTTATAATAAGTTCTTACAACATCTCATAAATACCAGCGATACCTTGACCACCACCCACACAGGCTGTGACCATTCCGTATTTTCCGCCAGTTCTTTTGAGGTCATTCATCACTTGGATAGATAGCTTAGCTCCTGTACATCCTAGTGGGTGTCCAAGTGCGATTGCTCCACCATTGATATTTGTCGTTTCTGGGTTTAAGCCAGCTTGCCTGATCACGGCTAATGCTTGTGTTGCGAATGCTTCATTCAACTCTGTCAAATCGATATCTGACTGCTTCAGTCCAGCTTGCTTCAATGCTTTTGGTATAGCTACACATGGCCCAATTCCCATATAAAGAGGATCTACACCACCGACAGAACAAGAAACTAATCTGGCAATTGGCTCAAGATTTAATTCCTTCACCATTTTTTCACTTACAACCAGTACAAATGCCGCACCATCAGAAATTTGAGAACTATTTCCAGCTGTGACGATACCGTTCAACTTAAATACTGGTCTTAGATTAGCCAAACCTTCTTTCGTAGTTGACCTTCTAACACCCTCATCCATCGTTACGGTATGAGAAGATTCTACTCTCTTACCATCTTTGACAAAAATATCCTCCACTGTAATTGGGACGATTTGATCATCAAAGTAGCCAGAATCTATTGCTACAGCCGCCTTGTCATGAGATTTGGCTGCAAATGCATCCGCTTCTTCACGAGTCACGTTGTACTTAGCAGCAACCGCTTCTGCGGTTGCACCCATGCCTACATGGTAGTTAATATTATTCATCGCAGCTTTATAACTTGGAGCAAGTTTGTACCCTGTCATAGGGATTATACTCATGCTTTCAGTTCCTCCGGCGGCATAGATATGACCCATTCCAGCCTTGATCTTTGCGACCGCAATCGAGATTGTTTCTAATCCTGATGCACAGTACCTATTTACAGTCATACCTGCTACTTCTTGTCCGAGAGCTCTTGCTCCGATAAGTCGACCTATTTGTAGCCCTTGCTCTCCTTCAGGGTTT
Organism: uncultured Saprospirales bacterium; assembly: GCA_963975265.1. Classification (GTDB taxonomy): domain Bacteria; phylum Bacteroidota; class Bacteroidia; order Chitinophagales; family Saprospiraceae; genus CAJXUU01. The sequence continues at coordinate 44,978 of CAXBGT010000003.1, read as the reverse complement.
GCACATCCAACGATTACGTCATCGACCGTTTTTGGATCTACATTTGGAACGGAATCTAGTAAGTGTTTTAATACATCTACTGCTAAATCATCCGAACGATAATTTTTAAAACCTCCTCGCTTTGCTTTACCTACAGGAGATCGAAAACCTTTTACAATATAAGCTTCCATTTTTATTTTTTTTGAGAATTTAAGTACTACTCAAATTCGGATTTTTAATTAATTGACTATTAAAATCTAATTCCTTAACGGCTTATTATTCATCAACATATACTGGATACGATCCAATGTCTTCTGATTACCTAGCAACTCTAAGAAACCTTCTTTTTCTATATCAAGTAAGTATTGCTCAGAAACTTGTTGACTCTGTGTCAAATCACCGCCACACAATACAAAAGCTACTTTTCTAGATATCTCTACATCATAATCAGACATGTAATTTCCTAGTTTGAACTCATTGATTGCTGTGTAGAGTGTTGATAATGCTCCTCGACCTAGGACTGTTGGGTTTTTTGGTACAGGGGGAGTGTAATTATCAGCTAGTTTTAGGACTTCTTTTTTAGCTTCAGCCAATACCCTTGAAGTATTTACTACTACTCTGTCTCTGTGTGAAAGAAGAGTGCCATTGTTAAATCCTTCATGGCCAGAAGTCGAAACAGTTGCTGTTGCTATCGCCTTTAGTTTCTCGATCATTGTTGGGATTTGTACGTCTCCTTCGAAAAATGACTCAGATGCTCTAACTGCGAATTCTTTCGTGCCGGCTCCTCCAGGAAGAAGACCTACGCCCACTTCTACAAGTCCAATATAAGATTCTGCAGCCACTACCGCGGCATCACAGTGCATGAGGATTTCACATCCACCACCGAATACGTATCCTTGAGTAGCACATACAACAGGAATCTTAGAATATCTAATATTCATATTTATCTGTTGGAATCCATGTACCATTTTCTCCAATGTCTCGAAGTCTTTCTGCATCGCTATCATACCGACAGCCATAAGATTAGCACCAACTGAGAAGTTCTTATCATTATTTCCAATGACAATACCTTTCCAATCTCCTTCTTCTGCAATTCTGAGAGCTTCTAGCATTCCTTCACCAGTTCCTTCACCGATCGTGTTGGCCTTAGATGTAAATTCGAAACATAATACGCCATCACCAATATCATGAACTGTACATTCAGCATTTTTATATACTGGTTCTTGACCCCTGTAGTTGTCTAAGTGAAGAATTTCTTCTGTGCCAGGAATTACTTTATATGACTTACTTGCAATGTCATAGTATTTCTTCTGACCGTCTTCAGTCCTATAGAATGATGTATGACCAGCATCGATCATTTCATGTATCCATTTAGGGAATGTCTCGCCGATAGCTTCTCCTTGAGCAACCCCTTCTTTGAGTCCAATCATATCAAAAAAGTGGAAAGGACCATATGTCCATGCATAGCCTGCAGTCATTCCATTATCTATGCTGTAGATATCGTCAGATATTTCTGGGACTCTATTGGCAGCATAGGCGAGAGTACCTAAAAGGAATTCCTTGATAAACTTACCATCATCAGATTCTAGCGCCATCATATCTTTGATACGCTTGTCCATGATTTCAACCTTCTTACCTATACCGATTGCATCTAGTCTTGGACTAATAGAAGGTTTGTATTCTAATGTTTCGAGATCGAGCGCTAAGATGATTCTCTTACCTTTATCGTCTCTATCATTTGTCTTCTTGTAGTATCCATGTCCAGTCTTATCTCCTAAGAATTTATTCTCAAGTAAGAAGTCTATGAATTTGGGATTGCCAGCAGCTTTTACTTTGGCTACGTACTCGTCATCTGGGCAGTTATCGACCACACCTTGAGTTACTTTTACACTCGTATCAAGTCCAACAAGATCTACTAACCTGAAGCTACCTGTATTTGGCATGGCCAATGGAGCCCCTGTTAGTTTATCTACTTCCTCGATTTTGAGATTGTACTTTTGTGTAAGCTCTATTACTTTATTTCCAGTATAGAATCCGATTCTATTTGCTATAAACGCAGGTGTATCTTTACACTTCACAGATTGTTTGCCAAGGTACTTATCTCCATACTCCATCCAGAAGTCTACAACAGCTGGATCTGTTGACGCGTGAGGAATCACTTCGAATAATCTCATGTATCTCGCAGGATTAAAGAAGTGTGTACCACAAAAATTTTCAATAAAGTTCTCTGTTCGACCATCTGCCAATTGATATATGGGGATGCCTGATGTATTAGACGTCACTAGAGAATCAAATTTTCTATACTGATCTACTTTTTTAAAAATCTGCTTCTTGATATCCAACCTTTCGATTACTACCTCAATGATCCAATCACAGTCGCTGATCTTATCGAAGTCGTCGGTGAAGTTGCCAGTTGTTATTCTAGATGCGAACTTCTTATCATAGAGTGGCGCTGGCTTGGACTTCAAAGCTGCTTTTAAGGCACCATCTACGATGCTATTTCTAGCGGATTTGTCATTTTTCTTGTCTTCAGGAAGATCGAAAGGTACTATGTCGAGCATAATCACCTCTAGACCGATATTGGCAAGATGGCAAGCTATCCCTGATCCCATAACCCCTGAGCCTAAGACGGCAGCCTTTGCTATTCTTCTAGCCATTTGTGATTTATTTTTTGTTGTTAATCTTTGAATCTACAATATAGGGATATCAACCCGCAACTATTGTTTATGTTTTGGTAAATATAGAAAATTTAACTCTGAGTATAGTTTTTACGAAATCAATTTAGTTAGTATTTTATTTTATCTTCCAATAAAGGTCCAATAAAGGTCCAATAAAGTGAGTGTTCTTTTATTGGTATTACTTTGGATTTTATATTTTTATGTACAAACTTTATCACTTAGTTAATAAACTAATTATTATGAAATACCTTTTGCACTAGTAATATTTACTATAAGTTCTATTTCACAATCTTTTGGTCAAGAAGAATATTATTTGAAACGAATATGAATTTTTAGACGATTTAAGAATTACAACAAGAAGTAGGTCATCTTACTTAGATTGCAGTAACTACTTAGCAGACAGAAAAACTGAAAGATTAAGCAATGAAAATATTCTTTTGGGATTAGTAAGCACTTTATTTTTTGAACCCAATGAAAATTACGTTTTTGAAAAAGTTGCTAGTACGGTTAATATTCAAGAATGTACATTGGGGGATAATGAAATATTGCTTAATATAATTTTTTTATTTCTTATGATGGTGAATTGGAGTCTTTCAAATTTATTAGAGATTCAAAATGTAAGAAGTCTGAATTAGTATAATGTAAAAATCTTTTATAGGTGAACGAGATGGTGTTATATCTAAACACTGTAAGTCAAAAAAGTCTTGTTAATAATAAACTTGCTATGTAAGTTTTACAATCATTTGATTAACAATATTTTGTAATATGAATTTTCATTAAATTTATTATACACTATCCTGCTTTTGAAAATAATATTACTTGAAAAAAATGTGCTTCTTGCAGCATTTCTGCTGAGCTTCCAGTTGGTGCAGAGAGACTCGAATTACAAAGCAGTTATGATTTATTTGGAGATTGGAGAAGTCTGATATTTGATTTTGCCATAAGGGAGTATGACAAGCAAGAATTAGAATATAAAGTGGGCTTATAAGGCTATATATGAGGAGCTTATTTTGATAAATAATAAATAAATAAGCTTACATATTAAAGTCCTAGAATATTGCTTTTTACATGATAAATGATTATTTTTAGAATAGAGATAAGTGCAGTAGAAAGTCTTACTGCATTGTCTACTAGGTTTTTTAATTATATAACATAAATCATTCTTCTATGAAGAAATTTTATTTGATACTCGTATTATTTTTATTCAGTACCCAATTCGTATTGGCTCAATCCTGTTTGCCAGGTGGAATGACTTTTAGCACTCAACAACAAATCGATAATTTTGCTACGAACTATCCAAATTGTACTGAGATTGAGGGAAATGTGCTCATTGAAGAATCAATAAATGATGATATAACAAATCTTAACGGATTAGCACAGCTCACCTCTCTTGGGGGAGATTTAATTATTAATTATAATTATGCCCTATCCAACTTATCAGGTTTGCACAATATTACTTCTATAGGCGGCGATATTACAATTTCTAATATCACTTCAACAAACTTGTCAGGGTTGGCAAATCTCTCATCTATTGGCGGAGAACTTTTTATTGCAAGTAATACTGCCTTAACAAGCATATCGGTTTTGAGCAATCTTTCATCTATTGGCGGAGACCTCCATATTAGAAGTAATCCTTCCTTAACGAGCTTATCAGGATTGGAAAATATTTCCACTGTTGGTAATAGCCTTCGTATTATTGCTAATGCTGCCTTAATGAACTTGTCAGGGTTGGAAAATCTCTCGTCTATTGGGGAAAATATTCAAATTTGGGGAAATGATGCCTTAACAAGTTTATCAGCGTTGGGAAATATTTCATCTATTGGTTCCCTTTTGATTTCTTCAAATGAGGTATTACCGAGCTTATCAGGATTGGACAATATCGCATCTACAAATAGCCTTAGTATTTCTGGTAATGCTGCATTAACTAGTTTGTCAGGATTGGACAATCTTTCCTCTATTGGTACTTCCATTATAATTTCTCAAAATGATGTATTAACTAGCTTATCAGCGCTGAACAATCTTTCCTCTATTGGCGGATTCCTTGCTATTCAATTAAATCCTGAATTAACTAGTTTATCAGGATTGGACAATCTCTCCTCTATTGGTGGTCGAATTGTACTTTGGGGAAATGATGCCTTAACGAGTTTATCTGGTATTCAAAACATAGACCCTGCAACTATTGAAGCACAAAGTACTTTTGATGAAGATTTAGAAATTTTCAATAACGCTTCTCTCTCTGAATGCGAAGTGCAAAGTATCTGTAGCTTCCTTGATTTACCAAATAAAACAAAAGATATACACGATAATATGACAGGGTGTAATAGTGTAACTGAAATAAACAATGCTTGTGATGCACTGCCTCCATCCTGTACAAACCTGACTACTCCAACCGATGGATCTACCATGGTCTACATCACCACAGACTTAACGTGGCAATCTGTTACTGATGCAACTGGTTACAAACTAACCATAGGAACTTCATCAGGAGGCAATGACTTATACGATAATGAAGACCTTGGTAACGTCACCACCTTCGACCCTATTGATTTTCCATGTGCCACAACTATATATGTAACGATCACTCCATACAAGGCAAGTGGAGATGCAATTGGTTGTGCTGAAGAATCCTTCACGACTGAAGAAATCACAGCTGCTGCTGGAGATGATGTAGCATTCTGTGCGGGTGGTAGCACCCAATTAAACGCATCAGGAGGAACTGTTTACAGTTGGAGTCCTACAGACAGTTTGGATGACGCCAATATCAGCAATCCGACTGCCAATCCAACTACTACTACAACATATACAGTAACAGTTGGCGCAGGCAATGGCTGTGAAGATACCGATGAAGTTATTGTAACTGTAAATCCTCTTCCAGTTCCCAACGCATCTGCCACTGATGAGACGGGTAATGGTTTTAATGATGGCACAGCAATGTGCACACCGACAGGCGGCACACCCATATACACATATGCATGGAGCAATGGAGAAACAACACAATCCATTGACACCCTCCCGCCAACAACATATACTGTGATAGTCACCGATGCAAACATGTGCAGCGCTAGTGATACCGTTATTGTCAATGAATTTGTGTGTCCTACACTTACCATAACATCCACACAGGAGGATGCCACCTGTTTTGAAGTATGTGATGGCTCAATAGTTATTACTGGCGTAACAAATGGAGTTCCACCTTTCACTTATTTGTGGTCTAATAGTGAAATGGGATCAACAATTGACAGCCTATGTGATGGATCATATTCAGTTACAGTTACAGATGCTGTCAACTGTTCTATCTCAGAATCATTTACAATTACAGAGCCAACTGAACTTGTCCCAAATGCCACAGCCACAAACGAGACAGGCAATGGTTTTAATGATGGAACAGCTGCGGCAAATCCAACTGGAGGCACTGAACCTTATACATACAGTTGGAGCAATGGTGATAGTACTCAAATGATCATTGGATTAAGTCCTGCGGAATACTCAGTGACGGTCACGGATGCAAATGGATGTGAGTCCACAGAAACAGTGAACGTTGTAGAATTTGAATGTCAAGGGCTAATCATACAAAGCACCGTTCTTCATAACCCATGTTTTGGCGATTGCATTGGTAGTATTAGTATTACTGGAATAGAGGGTGGGCAATCACCATCGACCTACACATGGGATAATGGATCAACTGAAGAAAGTATAACAGATTTGTGTGCTGGGACATATAGTGTCACAGTAGTAGACGGTAATAACTGTGCTGTACTTGGATCATATATAATAGAAGCACCAAACGAGTTGACAGTTGACATCAACAGTACGGATGAATCAGGAAACGATGCCATTGATGGCGCAGCAACTGCAACACCATCAGGCGGAACATCACCCTATGAATATGAATGGTCTAATGGTGAAACATCTCAATCGATCGAGGGCTTGAGTCCCAATATATATACAGTTATCATCACTGACTCAAATGGATGTACTGTAACTGATTCAGCAACCATTATTGAATTTGTGTGTCCAGTGTTGGAAGTGGAATCAACAGTAGCAAATGCATCTTGTTACGGTGAATGTGATGGTAGTATTGATATTACAGATGTAGTCAATGCCGTTAGTCCACTGACATATACATGGACTAACGGGGCATCAAATAACAACTTGTGTACGGGAGATTATTCAGTGACCATCACAGACAGCAAGAATTGCAGTGTTGAGCAAAGTTATACTATAGATCAGCCAGAAGAGATGATCATTACTGTGGATGAGATCGTTCATGTAGAAGCTGGACAGATGGGCTCAATTAATATCAGCTCAAACGGAGATTATTCTTATAATTGGACAGGAGACAATAACTATAACTCTTCGGATGAAGATATTGCGGGCTTGGAGGTTGGATGTTACACCTTAGTAGTCACTGACCCAGCAACTGAATGTACTGTCGACACTACGATCTGTGTGGATGACTTAACTGCAATCCATGATTGGAAGGAGTCAAGTGTCAATGTATATCCCAACCCGGTTGACAACATCTTAACTATTGACTTTGGAGAGTCATTTGTTAAGGAAATAAATATCAGTATTACAGATCTTAGAGGTCGTCAAATTTTAATACTAAGCAAGAATAGTGCTGATGGAAAATTTATGGTGGACACTAAAACACTGAATGCTGGAATCTACATACTGAAGCTTAAGATCGAGGGGGAATACCTATACAAAAAAATTGTAGTAACACATTAGAATGATACATTGAAGATCAGGATCTCATCGCTCACAAGAAAAAGCAGTTATAGCGAAAGTTATAGCTGCTTTTTTAATTAAGGTTTTTGCTGTTTAATATATTGGAATCCTATAAACAGCGTTTTTTTGATAATAACTACATTAGGTAAATCGATTTGTTCTTTGAAATCATTAATGTCAGCCTTGGCATCAATATGAATTTAAAACCGTGAATGTTCATCACTCAGTCGTACAACTAAACGATTGAGTTGCATGGGATTCGTGTGAGCCAGAATGAGATAATTTTCATTAATATTGGTTTATCACCAAGGTATACATTTTATCAAAATGTACTAATAATTTTTCTCTAACTGCTCTCAAAGTTTCACACGCACTTTACCACTTCTTGTGAAAAGCTATCATTGAGAGAAAGAGTATTTTGGCAATGTAATTAATATGATTAAATTAATAATTGGGATGAAGTAGATTATTATAAAATAAGTATTGTGGGGATTAATTTAAATTCTATTCTTTCTTACATTTGCGACGTATAAATGAGATCACTAACCCTATTTTTACAATAGTAAACTAACTCAAATGAAACAACTTATAGAATGCGTACCTAACTTTAGTGAAGGACGTGATATGTCCATCATCAAGCAGATAACTGACGAGATTGAAAAAATAGACGGTGTCAAATTGCTCGATGTAGACCCTGGTAAAGCAACCAATAGAACAGTTGTTACATTCGTAGGAGAACCGAAACCTGTTATCGAAGCGGCGTTTCAAGCTATCAAAAAAGCAAGTGAGCTCATAGATATGAGTAAGCATAAAGGAGAACATCCTAGAATGGGTGCTACAGATGTGTGTCCATTGATTCCTATATCAAACATTACGCTGGATGAAACGGCGGAGTATGCAAGGCAGCTAGGAGAGCGTGCAGGTGCAGAATTGGCTATTCCATTCTACCTATACGAACATGCAGCGGCTAAGAAAGAAAGACAAAATCTTGCTACTGTGCGTTCTGGAGAATATGAAGGGCTTACAGATAAGTTGGCAGATCCTAAATGGAAACCTGATTATGGCCCAGCAAAATTCAATTCTAAGGCTGGAGCTACTGCAATAGGTGCAAGAGATTTCTTGATTGCATATAACGTGAACTTGAATACTACTTCAGTAAAAAGAGCCAATTCGGTAGCATTTGATATAAGAGAAAAAGGACGAATCAAAAGAGAAGGGGATCCGATCAATGGTAAAATAGTACTAGATAAAAAAGGAGAACCTACAAGAACAAAAGGGACATGCAAATCGGTAAAAGCCATTGGGTGGTTTATAGAAGAATATGGCCTTGCTCAAATATCAATGAACATCACAAACATAAACCACACCTCACTCCACAAGGCATTTGAAGAATGTAGAAGAAGTGCTAATAAAAGAGGCATGCGTGTCACAGGTTCAGAATTAGTAGGATTGGTACCAAAAAAAGTAATGATCGCTGCTGGAAAATATTTTCTTTCACAGCAAAATCTATCAACAGGTGCATCAGATACAGCAATTATTGATTGTGCAGTGAAGTCTCTCGGTCTCAATGACCTAGGGCATTTTGATCCTAAGAAAAAAATCATCGAGTACTTATTGGAAGAAGATTCTAAGAAATTAATTGATATGACATTGACAGCATTTGCGGATGAAACTGCATCAGATAGTCCTGCTCCTGGTGGTGGAAGTATATCTGCTTATATAGGTGCCCTTGGAATATCTCTTGGTACAATGGTTTCGAATCTTTCTGCAGGAAAACGAGGATGGGAATCCCACATCGATTTTTTCAGTAAGGAGGCAGAATCAGGACAGATGTTGAAAGATAAAATGCTTCATTTAGTAGATGAAGATACTGCGGCCTTCAATAAAATCATTGATGCTGTAAGAATGCCAAAAGCTACTGAAACTGAGAAAAAGGCAAGAACGAAAGCCATGGACGAAGCCACAAAGTATGCAATCAATATACCAATGGAAATAATGAGGACATCATTAGCATCCTACGATTTCTTAAAGACAATGGCTCAGAAGGGGAATCCAAATTCAGTATCTGATGCGGGTGTAGGAGCATTGGCCTGCAGAACGGCGGTTCATGGTGCATATCTTAATGTAAAAATAAATTGTGCTGATTTTCAAGATGAAAAGTTTGTTGCTAAAACCCTGAAAGAGGCCGATAAGATGTTAGCTAAATCAGACAAGAACTGTGAAAATATTATTAAAATTGTTGATAAAATTATAGGTTGATTCCAACATTTATTCTTCTAAGTGACCTAGAACCAAGCAAACTGATTCTTTGACAGTATATTTTAAAACAATGTTGAGGCCTATAACGTATAAGTATCGTTAAGACAACTTTAGGCAAATTATTTCCAATAAAAATGTAGAATGAATAGAAAAGAATTTATGAACAAGTTAGGTATTGGGGCAGCATTTGTTCTCACTTCAACTTGTTTAGGAAGTTGTACTAGAGATAGTGCAGATCCTATCAAGGATTTGGATTTTGTGATTGATCTTACTCAAGATAAATTTCTTGAATTGAACAATTTTGGTAGTTACATAATAGAAGGTCAGGTTGTAATTGCCAGAAGCAACACAGGAGAATATCTTGCTGCAACTCTTATCTGCAGTCACGAACAACTATCTCAAATTACATATAGTGCTGTAGATGGTGGGTGGTTATGTACAGCGCATGAAGCAAGGTTTTCAGAAGATGGTGAAGGTCTGAATGCGAATGGAAGTGAAGGTCTTCAGATCTTTTTTACAGAAGTGAATGGTGACCTACTTAGGATATTTAGTTAATATAAAATAATGGCAGAAAATTTGAATTTTGCATTGAATGAGATCACGATCAAAATTTTAGATGCGGGATTTTTATGACAGTGTAATACAATATTTATTTGTAACAATATGTTTTAACCTACGAAATGTTATTATTACAAACTAAAACTTCCATATGAAGCAATGCTACACTGAAGAAAAATTAATTCAACTTATTTATGCAGAATGCGACATTTTTGAAAGATTAGAAATTGAAGATGCGTTACTTAATGATCTTTGCCTTAGAGAAAATTATGATGAGCTTTACAAGTCTTACCATAATCTTCCAAAAGTAAAGTTTGCTCCCAAAACATCTACAATCAATAACATATTGATGTATGGACAAGGAACACTAGAAGCAATGTGCTAAATAAGCATATAAAAGTTGATAAACTTTAAGGCCTATTGCGACTGCTCTAGGTCTTTTTTTATGAAATGACAATTTTTCAATTTGGAATACATCTAAAAGCCTGTTTTCTTATGACTTACAATTTTGATGAAATAATTGATCGAAAACAGACCAATGCACTAAGTATTGAGGGGTTTAGAGGGTATCTATTTGGAGACTATGAAAATCTTGAATTTCCTTTGCCAGATCAGGATCTGATAAAAATGTGGGTAGCGGATATGGAATTCAAAACTGCACCAGAAATAATAGACGGTATAAGAAAAAGAATTGAACATGGAATTTTTGGATACACATTATCTTCAGAAGAAAGCTATTCTAGATTAATCGTAGATTGGATCGAAGAAAGACATAACTTTTTGTATAATCATGAGCATATTGTAAGTTCTAAAGGTGTGATTCCTGCGTTATTTTATTTACTAAGGCAACTTTGTAAGCAAGGAGAAAAGGCTATGATTATGACACCTTCATATGCATTCTTCAAGCATGCAGCTGACGCTAATAATATAGAATTAGTCTACACAAACCTTATATCGGACGATGGTCATTTTTATATGAATTTCGATGATATTAGGTCAAAGGTATCTGATAAAGAGTTGACAACATTAATATTTTGTAGTCCTCATAATCCAACAGGCAGGTTATGGACAGCTGAGGAACTTAAAGAGCTAGGTGATATTTGTTTTCAAAATGGAGTAACAATAATCTCTGATGAAATACATTGCGATTTAGTAAGAAATGGAGCAATATTTACACCTTTTCAGAGAGTGTTTCCAGGTTCTGATCAAATCGTAACTTGTATTTCTGCAAGCAAAACATTTAATCTTGCGGGCTTGCTGTTGTCAAATGCGATCATTCCAAATGATACTCTTAGGCGTCAATGGTTAGCCGATCATCTTCCGATTCAAAATCCGTTGAGTTTAGCGGCCTATAAGGCAGCATACACTGCAGGTAGACCGTGGCTTGAAGCATTGACCAAGTATTTGGATTCAAATTTTGAGGAAGTAGATAATTTTATTAGGAATAGATTGCCAAAAGCAAGGTTTACAATTCCAGAATCAACTTATTTAGCTTGGATTAATGTCGATGCATATTTTGAAAAACGAGAAGTGAAAGATTTGACATTATTTTTTGCTCAAAAAGCTGGAGTTCTTCTGGAAGGTGGTAATATGTTTGTAGCTAATTCTGATGGTTACATACGCTTGAATCTTGCATGCCCGCAGCGTCGATTAATGGAGGGCATGGAACGTATTGCTAAAGCGCTGATAGAGAATGATATCTGAATTGTTCTGGTCATTTATTAAATATTGTGTTTTACTTAGTTTGGAATACAGAATAGATACCTTTGTGCGATTATTTCATTTGCAAATTCGGTAGATATGGACATTAAATCCATCATTTCAGTAACACTCATATTGTTCTCTGTTATAGATATCATAGGTAGCATTCCTATCATCATAGATCTAAAAACCAAAGGAATAAAAATCGAAGCACTCAAAGCGAGTATAGTTGCCTTGATGATCATGTCTGTTTTTCTCTATATGGGGACTTCTATACTCGGTCTTTTTGGTGTTGATGTTGAATCTTTTGCTGTGGCTGGAGCTATTATACTGTTTTTTCTTGGCCTTGAGATGATTCTAGGAATTACACTTTTTCGGGACGACCCTAAGTCTAAATCTGGAACACTGGTTCCCATTGCTTTCCCTTTGATTGCTGGAGCGGGGACGATGACTACTATCATATCACTACAATCAAAATATGATAATATCGATATTCAAATAGGGATTATTATCAATATTATTCTAGTGTATGTAGTACTTAAATCGTCAGGTTGGATCAGAAAGAAAATTGGTCCTGGAGGTGCTGATGTATTGCGTAAACTTTTTGGGATAATACTTCTAGCAATTGCAGTAAAGTTATTCAGAGATAACTTCCACTTGATAATAAAAGAAGCGTAGATTATTTTATTTCTATATAATTTAGGATTATGAGGAACATTCATGACTTTGGAAAAGTATTAATATCACCGTATATTTAAGAGTATACCCTTAGTAAAGAAGAGGTAAAATACCTGACAAAAGTGAAATCTCGTTGAGCTACCTTTGTGCTTCGATGTAATTTTGTCGGTTGTTAGTAAATCCAAAATGTGAAGCTCAAGCTGAAAGTCACTTTCAAGGCTAATATATGTCTTGCAATTATAGTTGTGTTATTCACGACAATAAAAGGGACGTGCCAAATCAACGCAGATTTTTCATCAGCCAATCTAAGCGCGTGTAACACTCTACAAACAACATTTTTTGATCAGAGTACCAGTGCAGCAAGTATCATTGGCTGGTCTTGGTATCTGAATGGTAATACATCTTCTGAGCAGAATCCAGGATCATTATTTACTGAACCTGGATCATATACAATTTGCCTTACTATTACTGATGTCAATGGCAATTCTGATACAGAGTGTAAAGATGATTATGTCACGGTGTTTCCAAATCCAATTGCCGAGTTCACTATTGATAACATTGCAGGTTGTGTGCCTGTAATGGTAAACTTTTCCGATTCTTCTTCTTCTTCTGATAATGGCGATATTGTTTCGTGGTTGTGGGATGTAGGGGGATCGGCAGGGGTATTATCTCAATCTTCGCCATCTGATTTTGGTTCTACTTATGCTATCCAAGGATCATATACAGCTAGTCTTACTGTGATTGATGAAGAAGGATGTACTACAACTACAACAAAACCTAATGCAGTAGTAGCCTCCTCACTTACTATACCTAATGTTGAAATAGAATTAGTCCCAACATGTGACTTGCCTTGGGAAATTAATTTTAGCAATCAAAATGCTGATCCTTTGATTATATATACTTGGGGTTTTGGAAATGGAGAAACCTATCAAGGACAGCAACCGCCAACAATTACTTACACAGAATTAGGTGTTTATGATATTACCATATTTATGGAATCTGGCGATTGCAGAGATACCGTATTGCTCAATAACTTTGTGGACACGAATTCTTCTGCTGCATTTGAGTTTAGCCCAGCTGTGATTTGTCAATCTAATGAAGCTCAGTTTTTAGATGTCTCTCTTATTGATGCAGATGAGGTATTGTGGATATTTGGAGATGGTTCCACTTCCACCGAATCTAATCCGATGCACATTTATGATTCTCCAGGCTGTTTTGATGTTTCACTTATTAGAACAGTAGGGAGCTGTATTGATACTGTTACTATTTCTTGTTTGAGCGTATTGGCATTACTTCAAGTCACCTTTGACATTATTAATCAATACGCTTGTTCTTTACCTTCGGATGTATTGTTGCATGCGGAGTCTGAATCAGATGGTATTATTAGTTGGCAGTTTATTGAAAACGATATAGTAACTGATTATAGTACAAATGATGTTTCTATCCCAATAAATGAGTACGGATCATATTTAGCCGTGCTGAGATTCGAAGCTACTACAGGTTGTAGTGTAATTATTGATTCCATACCTATAGAAATTGCACCATTAGAGGTTAATATGCCTGTACAAGAAATTGGAGGTTGTGCACCATTGACGTTTTCGTTAGTAGACAGCATATCATCTAATGTACCTATCATTTCATATCAATGGTCAATAGGGAATCCGGAACTATATACCAGTGCGTCAAGCTCCCCTACGTTTACAATTCCGGATACTGGTAGATATGACCTTCAATTAATTGCTGAAAATATTTATGGCTGCATCGATACAGTTTATGTAAAAGACTATATACAAGTTGGAAATAAACCGAAAGTGGATTTTGTTGCAACTCCATTAGAGGGCTGCGTAGATATAGATAAAATTTTTACAGATTTGTCATCAGAATATGCAGATGAGTGGGAATGGTTTTTTGGAGATGTAGGCTTTTCTATAGAGCAAAATCCAGTATATGCTTTTTCGGATCCAGGAGTCTATGATGTAGCACTATACGCCAGTCACAATGGATGTACGGACTCTATACGGTTTGAAGAATACATTACCATTTTCGAACCAGTATCTAAATTTGTTATCGGATATAATTGTGAGGATCCATTTACTGTTAATATTGATAATCGAAGTTTAGGCGCGGATTCGTTAGGGTGGACTTTATATTTGACAGAGAACGATAGTATTATATTTACTGATTCGATTTTTGGGAATTATACTCTTCCTGGAAGAGGTAATTATCCTATAACATTGTACAGTAAAAGCTTTGAGACAGGCTGTGATCATTTACGTGATGATACTATACGGATCGTTGACCCAATAGCTTCATACGCAGTTGATACATTGAGAGGTTGTACACCATTTACTTTGGAAATAGAAAATTTCTCTCAGGACGCATTTTCTTATGAATTTGTGTCTGATGTAGCGAATATCGATTCCATATTTAAGGAGGAACCGATAGTTATATTTACGGAAGGTGGAGTTCTAAATGGTCCACTCTTAATCATTACAGATATACACGAATGCAAGGACTCCTTTCAGCTAATTGATAGTATTCAAGTAAATAAATTAGAAGCTGTTATAGAATTTACTGACGTGATTTGTGTGCCAAATGTTGCAGAGTTTATTGATCAGAGTACAGCTGATTTAGCTAATATTATTGCTTGGGATTGGCAAGTTGAGCCTGTGGGCTTTGTGTCAAATGACCGGAATACTTCTCTTTATATTGATTCTGTAGGTGTGTATGATTTGAAATTCAAAGTCGAAGATGAATGGGGCTGTATGGATAGCATTATTATAACTCAAGCTATTACTGCTGTCGAAATTACACCAGACTTCACTTTTGATTCGTTAGGCTGTTCTTGGGCTCCTATCCATTTCAATTCCATGGGTGAAAATGGAAATGTAGTTACCTATTTGTGGGACTTTGGCGATGGGAATACATCAGAACTTACTAGTCCTGATCATACTTATTCTTCAGAAGGAATATACTCGGTATGTCTTACATTTCACAGATTCTCGAGGTTGCGAAAAAACCATTTGCAAAGACAATATTGTAAATATATCCGACCCATTGGCAGAATATATTGGTGACCCTATAGTGGCTACATGTCCACCTTTATTAACAAATTTTGATAATCAATCTACGAATGCGTTTACATACATATGGGATTTTGGTGACAATAGTGGAAAATCAACTACCAATTCACCCAGTCATGTATACACATCACCAGGAAGATATGATGTGACGCTAATAGCAACATCCACGCCTACTTGTGCTGATACTTTATTTTTACCTGAGTATGTGAAGGTAGAAGGACCCAAAGGAGACTTTGAAGCTGATATTGCAGCTACTTGTCTACCCGTTAGCGTAACTCTTAATGCAAATTCTGATGGATATTATTCATACGTTTGGGATCTTGGAAATGGAATATTAGACAGTGTAGAAGGGTTAGTAATTACAGATATTATCTCATATGAATATTCGCAACCTGGTAGATATACTCCGAAGTTGATCATTACTGATAGTGTAGGCTGTACTAGGAGTTTTGCAGGTGATCCTATTGAGTTAGATTTGGTAACTTTAGACTTTAGAATGAAAGGCGATCCTATTTGTGGACCACCTCTAGCAGTCTCCTTTGAAAATCTTAGTAACGGTAGTACGGATGATGTATCATATTTATGGGAAATATCAGGTATTGACAATTACACATCGATAGAACTAAATTCATCTTTTGATATCCAGCAAACGGGACAATATAATGTGAGTCTAATAGCTCAATACGGAGATTGTATTGACACACTTACCGTCCCTGATTTTATGGAAGTTGCAGATATACCAGATGTCATTTTTGAAATAGAAACGGAAGAATTATGTGAAGATGTAAATGTAAATTTTATTAATAATTCTTTTGTTGACTATGGAGAATTTGCTTCGTGGTTATGGGGTTTTGGAGATGGATCTGCTTCGACGGAGAGAAACCCGATCCATCAATATGAAGGATTAGAAAGCCATACAATAACATTAACAGGTATTACAGATAAAGGGTGTGAAGCGACATTCTCAGCAAGTTTTGATGTGCTACCAAGTACAGTTGCTACAGTAGAGGAAGATAAATTGATCTGTATTGGAGATGAAGTACAGATTACAGGAACGATTGAAAATCTGCAGCCCGACGGGACTTTTTATTGGGAAAATGAGGCTTCCTTGAGTTGTACAGAATGTCTGTTACCTACAGTTATGCCTATGGTTACCACTTCTTATATTTTGGTAGGTGTTCACCCGAATGGCTGTGAATCAAGAGATACTATTGAAGTAGTAGTGATACCCTCGCCTGGCCCTGAATTAGCTTTACAATCAGAAGAAATCATTTGCTTAGGCAGTGAAACGTTTATTGATGTCTTAAATTTCAATCAAGATTATATTTATCAATGGAATACCTCAGTATCGGGACAAGATTGTTATGAAAATTGTCCAATAGTAAATATAAGCCCTGAAGAAAGTACTACATATTATGTTACAGTTTTTAATGAATTTGGGTGCTTCAAAGATGACAGTATTACTATTGATGTAGAATCATCAATAGAAGACTTTTTAGTAGAAGAAACTGGAATTTGTTTTGGTGATGAAACGACTATAGGAATAATCGGTGGAAACAATCCACAGTGGGAAATAAATCCGGAGTTGGACTGTCTGACTTGTCCAAATAATACTGTAAGTCCAACACAATCGGCGATTTATAATGTAACCATACAATCAAACCTTGGATGCTTTTATGAAGATTCTATTTCGGTCGTCGTTGTACCTTCCAATAGTACAGATGCTGGCGAAGTAGGTGACGTATGTAAAGGTGAGTCTGTATTATTGACAACTTCTGGTTTTGGGACTTCTTTGTGGTCGGCAAATATTCCGATTGCTATAGACAACGAACCTTCCATTATTGTTTTTCCTGATGAAACGCAATATTTCTATATCAATATGACATATTATGAATGCAGTCAGATGGACAGCGTTTTAGTGACTGTGCATGAAAAAGCAGATATTGAAGTATTGGGGGATACGATCTGCCTAGGTGAGACTGCAATGGTGTCGGTCAGTGGTAGAGCTGATGGATTTTCCTGGACTATTGGTGATGATATTGAAACTGCTGAAAGTGTCAATGTAGAGCCAGAACACACAACACAATACCCTGTAGTGGCTACTTATAGATCTTGTACCCCTGATACGGCATTAGCTACCGTTTATGTGCATCCCCATATTGACTATGAAATAGAAGAAGACTTTTACAATATATTCTTAAATGATCAAGTGAGTATCATTCCTGAATATGATTTCGGAAGAAATTACTCTTTTGATTGGTTACCGATTGATGGATTAGACTGCTCGGACTGCCCAGATCCAATAATCAAGGGAATAACAGAATCATTAGAATATAATGTATTTGTAATCGATTTGGAAACAGGGTGCGAAAAAGAACAGGAAATCGCCGTAAGATTTAATAATGAATGTTCTAACATGATCTTTCATCTTCCTAATATATTTTCTCCCAATAATGATGGTTCTAATGATGAATGGCGAATGTACACCAACAATCCTGAAGAATTCATGTCAATAAGTGTCTTTGATAGATACGGAAATTTTGTCTTTCATACCGATGATATTAATAAGACCTGGAACGGGAAGTACAATAATCAAGATGTTACTCCAGGCGTGTATGTTTACAAAGTACGCCTTATTTGTCCTTATGATAGGAGCGATTATTATATTTTAGGCGATGTCACTGTGATCAGGTAATCAAATTTCACCTTTATTTTAAATTTATTTTATTTTCATTTATTGAAATTGAAACCTAATTTTGGTTCAAGGGTTTATTAGTATTTCCCTTTATTTATGGCTGGGAATCAGAAAGAAAATTACAATCAAAAATAATATGATAATTAAAGTAGGAGATAAGGCACCTGATTTCACATTGCATGCTTCTGATACAACAAAAGTCAGCTTGAGCGAATATGAAGGAAAGAAAGTAATTTTACTGTTTTTCCCATTGGCTTTTACGAGAGTTTGTACGACAGAACTGTGCACAATGAGAGATGATATTACGACTTATAATAATATGAATGTCAGTGTTTTAGCTGTTTCTGTTGATTCTCCGTTCTCATTAGCGAAATATAAAGAAGAACAAAAACTAAATTATCCCCTTTTGTCGGATTTTAACAAAACGGTATCTAGATCATATGGTGCTCTATATGAGGACTTTGTGTTGGATTTGAAAGGGGTGTCTAAAAGAAGTGCCTTTGTAATCGATGAAAAAAGTATAATTAGGTACGCAGAAGTTTTGGAAAATGCACTTGATCTGCCTAACTTTGCTGTCATTAGGGAAATTTTAGAAAACCAAAGTTGATTATCACCAGTAACTCAATTTAATATATGACCACGGAAATACTAAACATAGATGTGCAAGAACTCGAAGATACAATGTTACTCGAGGACATAAGTACGGGACAAAAATCAGAGCTTATCGTATATAATGATGATTTCAATACTTTCGATTGGGTAATTCAAAGCTTCATGGAAGTTTGTTCTCATACATTTGAGCAGTCAGAACAGCTGTCTTTATTTGTTCACTATAAAGGGCAGGCAATTGTGAAAACAGGACCAATGAGTGAATTAAGGCCACTGAAAGATGCACTTATAGAAAGAGGACTTTCTGCAATTATCGAATCTGCTGTTGATAAATAGCTCTTTGATAATTCGGATAATGCCGAAACTTAATATTGATTGTCAAAAGACAAACACCTAAAAAAATATAGGCAATGACATTTAAGTCATTGCCTTTTTTCTGTTATTGATGAAATAATAGAAATGGATGAACGAGCTAAAAGTACACCCCAACCTTTAATGATAATACTTAATTCAAACGACATTACTTTTCCACATCCCGATTTAGCTAGTGATGAAGGTGTAGTGGCCATTGGTGGCGATTTGAGTATAGATCGATTATTACTAGCTTATCAATACGGATATTTTCCTTGGTTCAATCCAGATGAACCTATACTATGGTGGCACCCCAACCCAAGATTTGTTCTATTTACAGAAGATATTAGGATTGCTAGAAGTATGAGACCATACTTCAATCAAGAAAAATTCAGACTTTCATTTGATCAGAATTTTGAAGGTGTAATCAAAGCGTGTGAAAAGATAAAACGTTACAATCAACCAGGAACTTGGATTTCACAAGACATCAAAGAAGCATATACAGAATTGCATAGAATGGGAATTGCCCATAGTGTAGAAGTTTGGGAAAATGACTTATTAGTAGGTGGTTTGTACGGAGTTTCTCTAGGTAAGGTGTTTTTTGGTGAATCAATGTTCAGCAGAGTAAGTAATTCATCGAAGTTTGGCCTCATCAGTCTGGCATCAGTCTTACGAAAAAATGGATATGAAATTATAGATTGTCAGATGCCTAATTCTCATCTCAAAAGTATGGGTGGTAGATACATCAGTAGGAATGTATTCTTAAGTATCTTGCGGTCTAATATCAATGAAGAAACAATTTATGGAGATTGGGACCCACATTTCAATAAATATCCAATAAAGGATCTAATAAAGGGTTTATGATAGCATTTGAAAAATATACTTTGAATAATGGATTAAGAGTGATCGTACATGAGGACGATAGTTCTCCTATGGTAGCGGTCAATATAGTTTATGATGTGGGGTCAAGAGACGAAGATTCTGAGATGACAGGATTCGCTCACTTATTTGAACATCTGATGTTCGGAGGTTCGGAAAATGCTCCTGATTTTGATGGTCCAATTCAGAATGCGGGAGGAGAGAACAATGCATTCACCAATACGGATATGACCAACTTTTACAATGTGCTTCCTGCCGAAAATTTGGAGACTGCCCTTTGGCTTGAGTCTGATAGAATGAAACAACTGATTTTTTCTCAGAATGCATTAGATGTGCAGAAGAAAGTAGTAATCGAAGAATTCAAAGAAACTTGTCTCACCGAACCATATGGAGATGTGTGGCACTATCTGTCAAGTCTTGCGTACAAAGAGCATAGCTATAGCTGGCCAACGATAGGGAAGAAAATATCTCACATAGAAGACGCTGTACTAACAGATGTAAAGAATTTCTTTAATAAACACTACACGACGCAGAATGCTATTTTAGTAATCTCAGGAAATGTAAAGTTTGAAAATGTAAAGAATTCTGTAAATAAATGGTTTGGTGATATTTCACCTGGGCATAAGTATGTGCGAAGTTTAAAACAAGAGCCATTACAAAATACTTTTCGCAGTCAAACGGTTACGGGCATTGCTCCTCTTCCAGCAATCTACCTGTCGTTTCACATGGTAGCTAGAAACCATGAAGATTACTATGCATACGATCTATTGTCTGATGTATTGAGTAATGGACGATCCTCACGATTGTACCAAAGATTGCACAAGGTAAATCCAATATTCAGTCAGATAGATGCTTATATTTCAGGTACATTCGATCCAGGAATGTTCATTATCGAAGGTCGACCGAATAAAGATGTTGATCTAGAAACAGCAAAAGCTGCCATCTGGAAAGAATTAGAATTACTAATCAACGAACCTATCGATAGTCGTGAGCTAAAAAAGCTCCAAAATAAGGTAGAAAGTAGTCTAGAATATTCTGAGGTAAATATCTTGCACAAATCTATGAGTCTTGCATATTTTGAATTATTAGGGGATGCAGATCTGATCAATAAAGAAGCCGAAGCATATCAAATGGTAACCAGTGCAGACATCCAACGAGTAGCACAAAAGATATTCCGAAAAGAGAACTGCGCAGAACTCACCTACCTTCCCAATGAAAACTAATATTCCAGATGGCAAGCAGATTATAGTGGTCACCGGACCAGAGTCTAGT
Source organism: uncultured Saprospirales bacterium (assembly GCA_963975265.1). GTDB lineage: Bacteria > Bacteroidota > Bacteroidia > Chitinophagales > Saprospiraceae > CAJXUU01. Next base: position 23,505 of record CAXBGT010000003.1, on the reverse strand, counting down.
GGAAAAACGACCTTGGTCAATCGGATGAAAGCTGACTATGGGATGCCTACAGTGCGAGAATTTGCCAGAACCTACCTTGAGAAAAATGGAGCTGAATACGAGCTAAGTGACTTAGAAATCATAGGTAAGTGTCAAAATATCCAAGAACTAGAAGCTCACAACATCTATCCTATCATAGTTTGTGATACAGATATCATAACTATCGATATTTGGTCTATGGAGGTATTCGGAAAGTCGATTTCCCTTCATAACAATAATGCTACATTAAAGCACTATCTACTTTGCAAACCAGATATTCCATGGGAGCCAGGTGATTTTAGAGAAAACCCAAATGATAGAGATCGATTGTTTGGGGTGTATTATAAGTATATTGATGGGAGAGGTCTTTCGTTTGAAGTATTGGATAAAGAAGGTAGGAAGGGTTGGAAGGTTTGAAACTTGCTTATTTGCAATGTCATGTAGCAATTTTTTGGAAGCCAAAAAAGTTTTGTCAAGCAATCCATTAAAACAGCTTAGCATAGGGATTTAAATCCCTCTCACACTCTCCCCAATAGATCTTCTTTCCAGTTTACTAGATATCCATGGCAATACATCCAAATAAATAAAAGCCCTCTTCTCAAAGTTGTTCTCTTTAAGGAGTTTTAGTTTTTCAAAGTCCTCTCGGAGAATATCTTTTTGAGAGAATATGGGTGCATTTGCCAATTTTTCTAGCATTTGTAAAACAGTAAGCTGCACTCGATTGGGATGTTTTAGTTTGTCGTAGAATTTCTGAAAATCTTTGCCATATTTTAGAATCTGATTGTACTCCTGCATATCAAAGAGCGCCATTAACTTCATAATTCTAGCATAGCATTGGATATCTTCTCGAAGTGATTTGTCAGTCAAATCTATGATATAGTCAAGATAGTATAATGCATTACTCGGTTCTTCAGCACCAATATACATCCAAGCGACTTTGTAATAGATTACCATCACCTTGTGATAATCCAATTTTCTAGAATATCGTTTGATCCGTTTGATTGTACTTGGGATATCCTTTAGGCCTTCTTTGAAGGTACCATTTAGGAAGTGGAGGTTCATCCTTCCATTGTGTACATATTGGAATGATACAATCTGCGAATTGTGGTTGAGTTTTCCGTAATTCGTATGTCTATACTGCTCTAGCTCGATTAAGTATTCCTCATAAGTGGGTACATCTTTGACATTATAGGCAGATGTAAGGACGTAGTGAAATCCTCTCATATATAGATCCACATCCCTTCTCTGAAGTTCTTCAGATTCTTTGAACGCATTGACCCATTTGATTGACCACTTTAGGCACTCTTCGAACTGATCTAAGATATAATGGAACCAAACGTACGATTGATAATAGTAGATTTCTTCGATTCCTTCCAATTTCGATTCATCTATCGTTTGCATATTGACGAAAAAGGTATTCATCAGTTCTACTTCTTTTTCTCTAGATTCAATGTGTCCTTTTTCTACATATTGTTTGTGCAGCTTTAGTCTTATATTACTAAGAGTGATTCGATCGCTGACCCTTGTACTTAGATATTCAGATTGGTCTATGAGTTTGTCTATTGAGTCGCCTTTGGTCCGAGTGATATGTCTTGACTGGATTAGCTTTTCCAACTCTATAACTGTAAGTAGAGAGAAATCGTTGTAATGTTTTTGGGAGAGGCGTTTTGCTTTTTCTAGAATTTCTAACGCCTGCCAGTGTAGGCCTTTTCCATATAGAATATATGAGAAGTCAATGTATTCTCTGATCTTAAAATTTTGTTTCTTTTCTTTACTTAGTAACCTAAGAACAATCATTAATTGCTCAAACAAATGCTTCTTTAGATTCGAATATGCAGCGTTACTGAGTCCACCCAATTTCTTTTTTAGTACTAAATCATCTGCCCCAGATGCCTTGTCTAATAGATCAAACAACTTGATGTATAGCGAGTCTTTTGCATCCTGATTCCTACCTACATAGAGCTTAAATGAGCGCTTTTCGGACTTGCTCAGTGATTTAACTAATAAAAATAGACTTTCTGACTTAGCTATAGGCACGTGTACATAGTTTTGTGCAACGGATTACAAATCAGTTAAATACGATTGTTATTGTTGCTTTAGAGACATGAATAGTATCTCAAAACGCAAAAATATTAAGTTAGGGGAGAGTTAAGTTTACAACATCATCATAAAGAATAACTCTTAGAACAAAGCTAATGAAAAAAGTAGAAGCAATAATAAGAACCATCAAATATGAAGATGTAGTGGATGCACTTGAGGGGATTGGGATTAGATTTTTTTCGTACTCAGAGGTGAAAGGCCATGGTATGGAAAAAAGTGATGAGATTAAATACCGAGGTGTAGTATATGATGCGGGCTACCTACCACGAACAAAGCTAAGTATCGTGGTCAAAGATAATGATGTTGAGAATGTAATAAAGTCAATCGTCGAAAATGCTCAAACTGGAAAAATTGGTGATGGGAAAATTATAGTCACTGATGTAGAACAGTTTTTAAGAATAAGAACAGGAGAGTCGTCGGAAGATGCTTTATAGAATATAATCCCGTTTTTTACTAGTAACGGGTAGTGAAGTTTAGTTGAATTATACATTACAAACAGAAAGTATAGGTTAGGAAGGTAAGAGATTCCAAACCAGATGCTTGATTAAGGGACAGGCTAGAAAGTGAGAATTACAATTTCAAACATGATCTAGTTTTGATATCGAGGATTGAAGTAGCGACTATTTACTTCAGTAACTCGATATCAAACCCCTGTAAACCAGAAAAGATTTAAAACTTATGAAATTCTTATTATTTGATTATGCTGAAGTAAGTCCAACTTTAGAATCACTTTCTACTGCCGTCACAAAAGCCGAATTTACTACTAGTAATCTATGGATACTGATAGCGGCGGCATTGGTATTTATTATGCACCTAGGATTCTCAGCGCTAGAGTCAGGATTTGTAAGAAAGAAAAATGTAGTCAATATCCTTTATAAAAACATGATGATTATTGCTATTGGGTTACTTACTTACTGGTTTATAGGATTCAATTTAATGTATCCTGGAGAAAATGCAGGAGGCTATTTCAATATTCCATCATTGATGCTCAATCCAGGGGTGGCTGACCTTACTTCTGCATATGGAGGATACACTTATTGGACTGATTTTATATTTCAAGCTATGTTTGCTGCGACTGGTGCTACAATAGTATCTGGTGCGGTTGCAGAGCGGATCAAACTAGAATCATTCTTGGTTTTTGCTTTGATTTTTGTATCTCTGATATACCCTATGGTAGGATTCTGGAAGTGGGGAGCTGGTTGGTTAGATGCTTTTGGATTTTACGATTTTGCAGGATCTACATTAGTTCATTCTGTAGGAGGATGGGCAGCCTTAGCTGGTATTATAGTACTGGGTCCTAGAAAAGGGAAGTATACTAAAAAAGGTATGCGTGCAATCCGTGGACACAACATGCCATTGGCAGCATTAGGAGTATTCCTTCTGTGGTTTGGTTGGTATGGATTTAATGGTGGATCAGTATTGAGTGCTGATCCAGCTGCAGTGTCACTTGTGTTTGTCACTACATCATTAGCCGCCGCCGCTGGAGCAATTGGAGCTGCGGTGACCGGATTTATTATGTTTAGAACGCATGATATATCAATGGTCATGAATGGAATATTAGGGGGATTAGTAGGTATTACTGCGGGGGCAGATGTAATATCGATAAACGGTTCTGTAGCGGTAGGGTTAATTGCTGGAATATTGATTCCATTAGCGGTTACCTTTTTTGACAAAATGAAGTTAGATGACCCTGTTGGTGCTACTTCTGTACATTTAGTATGTGGTATCTGGGGAACATTGGCTGTTGCACTTTTTGGAACACTTGACGATGGTGTGGGGACACTATCTGCTCAGCTTATGGGTATTGCGGCTTGTGGCGTATTTACTTTCGCATTATCATTTGCATTGTTCTATATTATCAAATTGACAATGGGATTAAGAGTTTCGCCCGAAGAAGAGGAGAAAGGCTTAGATATTGGAGAGCATGAGATGACAGCATATTCTTAAGGCGGTTTAAGTCATCTAGGTCTGTAGATTTCAATAAACGACTATGGTAGAACAGCTAAACAACGTTTACAAAAAAGAATATTTAGTAGTTTTTAGTATTTAGTGTTTTAAAAATCCAATTTTAAGAGAATTGGAAATTACAAAAGCCTCCGAGACGGCAATCTCGGAGGCAATTTCATCAAAGATTCTGTGCGGAATCCTCGAATTAACTAAACAATGTTAATCATTTTTTTATGATTGACAAAAGAGATTTCGCATGGATTATTTCAAAACAAAATAATCATATTACCATGTTTAAGAAATTAACATTAATCAATTTATTATCATTTATGACCATTGGAATAGCAATATCGCAAACAACAGACTCTACAAACTTCGAAGTAGTAGGATCTATGGATGCATATTACAGAATGTCCATCGGAGCTGATTTTAATGAAGCTCCAGGAACTTCTTTTGCTAACTTACCTGGTTTTTCTTTGGGTATGGCCAACCTAAATGCAACATATTATAAGAAAAATGCAGGAATTGTTGCGGATCTTGTTTTTGGTCCACGAGGTGAGGATGCTACCTTTTTATCACCTTTTCTCAGACCAGGAGGTACATCCAGTATAATCAATCAGCTATATGCTTTTTGGGATGTATCAGACAATGTAAAAATAACGCTAGGAAATTTCAATACGTTTCTAGGTTATGAAGTAATATCACCCACTGGTAATTTTAATTATTCCACGTCATACATGTTTTCATATGGTCCCTTTTCTCATACAGGACTAAAAGTAGATGCAGATTTAGGCGGAGGATTTACTTTGATGGCTGGAGTTTTTAACCCAACAGATGCCACAGAATATAACCCTACCAATGATTATGCAGGAGGATTACAATTGGGATACTCGTTTGATAATGGTAGTGCTTATTTGAATACAATAATAAGTGAAGATTTCTACCAAGTTGATTTAACAACAGGTGTGGATCTTACGGAAGAATTTTACTTAGGCCTTAATGCCACAATTGCTCAAGATGCATTTGCTGGGGTAGCTGGATATTTGCAATATGCATTGAGCGAAAATTTCAAATTAGGAACAAGAATAGAATATTTCCAAGACAAAGGGGTAGGTGCAGTTGGTACGGATGAAAACATATTGGACGTAACGCTTACTGGACAATATACCGTTGGAAACCTTACGATCATTCCAGAAGTGAGAATGGATAAAGTAAGTGCCCCAGTTTATACAAACGAGTTAGAATTAGAAGAGTCATTAAGTTCTTTTGTTTTAGCTGTTGTGTATGGATTCTAGGCTGGCTTGATGCAAGCAAACGGCCGGCATCGAAAATAGTATTGCAGCATGGTATCAGAGATGGCTTGCATAGCAAACACTCGTTGCTCGAAAGAGCAACGAGTGCGGGATACTATTTTTTATTGAAGCTTTGCTAATATCAAAAAAACGAACAATCGAACCTCGAACAAAAAAAAACAAAAGTAGAATTGCCGCTACTCAATAATATTCATTTTCCCAAATCCAATTAAAACAGGATTTGGGAATTGATCGCTAAATACTAAACACTAAATATTATGACAAATAATACAACAGAACCACAGCAGCGTGGCTTATACACACCTCAGTTAGAAAAAGATTCTTGTGGAGTTGGTATGATTGCCAACTTAAACGGAGGTACATCATACTACGTTATAGATTCTGCGCTTACTATTTTAGAAAACATGGAGCACAGAGGTGCATGTGGTTGTGAAGAAAATACAGGTGATGGAGCGGGGATTTTGATGCAAGTACCTCACGGATTCATGAAAGCGAAAGCTTTAGAGTCGGGAGTGCAATTGCCGAAAAGAGGTAAGTATGGAATAGGTATGTTTTTCTTTCCAAAAGATAAGGAATTGAAACAGTACTGCTATGATGTGATACAAAAATATTGTAAAAACAATGACTTTAAAATCATTCTAGAGCGTTCAGTTCCTGTTGATAATTCTATGATTGGAAACATGGCAAAAGATAGTGAGCCAGATATGGCACAGCTTTTTTTTAAGTCATCAGGTTTTAATAATAAAGATATAGAAAGAAGGTTTTACTTTTTAAGAACCCAAATACTCAAGGAGATTTATTTTAGTGGTAAGGGACTGACGGATGATTTTTATATAGCGTCTCTATCTTCAAAAACGATAGTATACAAAGGAATGTTGATGGCTACTCAATTGAGATCTTATTTCCTAGATCTTCAAGATGACGAGATACACTCAGCTATTGCGATAGTACATAGTAGATTTAGTACGAATACGATCCCTAAATGGAAGTTGGCTCAACCTTTCCGATGCATAGCGCATAATGGAGAGATCAATACAATACAAGGGAACCTCAATTGGTGGAATGCTAGAGAAAAGAACATGGAATTAGTATCAAAGGACAGACCAGATTTGACCTCTACATTTCCAGTTTGTGACCCATTTCAGTCTGATAGTGGTAATTTTGATAACGTAGTAGATTTCTTATTGAAAGCGAGTCGTTCGATACCACATACTATCATGATGATGATCCCTGAGGCATGGCAGAATAATGAATATATCGAAGACTATAAAAAGGCATTCTATGAATATCATGATGGAGTTCTAGAAGCATGGGATGGACCAGCATCAATTTGTTTTACGGATGGTACTGTCCTTGGAGCCACCTTAGATAGAAACGGACTACGGCCTTCCCGTTACTTACTGACTGATGATAATTTCTTAATATTAGGAAGCGAAGCCGGCTGCCTAGAAATTGATCCATCAAAAATTATCAAGAAAGGAAGATTACAACCAGGAAAAATGCTCGTCGCTGATCTTGATGAAAATAGAATCATCTCTGACGAAGAATTAAAAGAAAGAATCTGCAAAAGAAAACCATATAGAGAATGGCTGGATAAGATGTCAATAAAGGTTGAAGATTTGCCTGTGAAACCAGTTGTGAAAGAATCAAAACTGCCTATTCATACACGACAGATCGCCTACGGCATGACACTGGAAGATGAACAATTGATCTTGGATGCAATGATGCAGACCACCAAAGAACCAATCGGGTCAATGGGTTCAGATATTCCCTTAGCCGTATTGTCGAAAATCTCTCAACACATTGCCAATTATTTCAAACAGCAATTCGCCCAAGTTACCAATCCACCAATCGATTCTTTGCGTGAAAGCTTCTACATGTCACTCTCCACTGTGATCAGTAATAGTAGTAGGATCATCGGTATAAACGAAGAGGAAGCTAGAGTGATTAGAACAGATCATCCTATTTTAAATCAAACTTATTACTCAAATATTCTGGGCAACGAATTGGATGAATTTGAAGCAAGAGAAATATCCACTACTTATAATAAAGATACCTCAATTGAAGCTGCTATTGATTCGATATGTGACACGGCACTGGATGCAATAGAGGATGATGTGAGGATCATTTGCTTAAGTGATTCAGATATGGATAAAAACAAGATAAATGTACCTAGTCTTTTAATTACAGGTGCTTTACATCATCTACTGATTAGTAAAGGATTGAGGAAAGAGGTCACAATAGTTGTGCGAGCCGGAGATTTATGGGAGACTCATCACATGGCTACACTGTTATCTTTTGGAGTCGATTATATATATCCTTATCTCGCTTTAGAGACGACTCGAAAGCTAGCTAAGTCAAAAGGTATACTACCTAGTGATGGAGAAGAAAAATACATTAAGGCGGTCAAAAAAGGATTGCTAAAAATCATGTCAAAACTTGGAGTTTCTACTTTGGGCTCATACAAAGGTGCACAGACATTTGAGGCATTAGGTATCTCCACAGAAGTTATCAATAAATGTTTCAAAGGGACGATTTCAAGGATAGAAGGACTGACATTCGACCAATTATCAAGGGAAAACAAAGCAAAACACGATCTCGCCTTTGCTAAAGAATATGAAAAACTTCCTGATATTGGAAACTATCAATGGAAACGCAAAGGTGAGTATCATCTCTTCAATCCACAAACGATACACCTACTCCAGCATAGTACCAAAACTAATGATTATGCGACCTATCAGAAATTTGCAGAAGCTATAGATAAGTTAGAGCACAATAGTAGCACACTCCGAAGTTACTTTAAGATCAAAAACGGAGAATCATCCATTCCGATTTCGGAAGTTGAAAGCGAAACTGTAATCATGAAAAGATTCGCTACCGGAGCGATGTCATTAGGTTCCATTTCGCATGAGGCTCATTCTACATTGGCAAAAGCGATGAATAGAATCGGTGGTAAAAGTAATAGTGGAGAAGGTGGAGAAGACGAAAAACGATTTGCCAAAAACGAAGATGGAAGCTGGGAAAGATCAGCCATAAAACAAGTGGCATCAGGTAGATTCGGAGTGACGATCAATTACTTAACCAACGCCATAGAACTACAAATCAAAATGGCTCAAGGTGCCAAACCCGGGGAAGGGGGTCAACTACCTGGTCACAAAGTGAATGATTACATCGGAAAAATTAGACACAGTACTCCTGGTGTAGGATTAATATCACCGCCACCGCATCATGACATATATAGTATTGAAGATCTAGCACAGTTAATTTTCGATCTTAAAAATGCTAACAGGAAAGCTAGAATCAGCGTGAAATTAGTATCAAAAGCAGGTGTAGGAGTTATAGCTAGTGGTGTAACTAAGGCACATGCCGATCACATTTTAATCTCAGGATATGATGGGGGTACAGGAGCATCACCTCTGAGTTCGGTCCGACATGCAGGATTACCATGGGAGCTTGGTCTTTCTGAAACCCATCAAACATTGGTCAAGAATGGACTGAGAGATAGAGTAGTACTACAAACGGATGGACAGATACGAACGGGTCGAGACATGGCAATAGCTACCATGTTGGGAGCCGAAGAATGGGGAATCGCAACAGCGGCATTGGTAGTAGAAGGCTGCATACTTATGAGAAAATGTCACCTCAATACTTGCCCAGTGGGAATTGCGACACAAGATGAAAACCTCAGGAAGAAGTTTGATGGAAAGGTAGAGAATGTAGTGAATTACTTCCAGTTTTTGGCAAAGCACTTGAGGGAGATTATGGCATCCGTCGGTGTACGATCGGTTAACGAATTGGTAGGACGAACAGACCTTTTAGAAATAGAAAATGAAAACAGACATTGGAAAACTACAAATGTGGATTTTACTCCACTTCTATTCCAAGAAGAAAATAAACTAAATGAAACGCTCTATCAGTCCAAAATGCAGGACCATGGGCTAGATAAGGTGCTGGATCACAAACTGATCAAATATTCTACATTAGCAATGAAACAGCAAAAGACATACGATGGTGTGATGTCGATAAAGAGTACCGACCGTGCAGTAGGTGCCATGTTATCCAATGAAATAGCAAAGGTTTACGGTTCAGTAGGTATGTTGCCCGATAGCCTTACGTATCGATTTAGAGGATCTGCGGGACAGAGCTTTGGTGCTTTTGCAGCCAGGGGTATATTTTTCAGATTAGAAGGAGAAGCAAATGATTACTTTGGTAAAGGATTAAGCGGAGCTAAATTGGCCGTCTCGCCAGATCGTGATACGAGCTATGACGCTGCTTCCAATATTATCATTGGCAACGTGGCACTTTATGGTGCTACTTCAGGAGAAGCATATATTAATGGGAGGGCAGGAGATAGATTTTGCGTAAGAAATAGTGGTGCAAAGACGGTAGTAGAAGGCATCGGAGATAATGGGTGCGAATATATGACAGGCGGTTTAGTTGTTATTTTAGGAGAGGTAGGGAAGAATTTTGCGGCGGGCATGAGTGGTGGTATTGCTTTTGTATATCAAGATACACCAAGGACGCTAAATGAAACGGTAAACCATGAAATGGTAATGATCGATCGACCAACGGTTAAAGACTTAGACACTATTCAAACGATGATCAGAAGCCATACAAACTACACAGGAAGTAGAAAAGGGTTTACAATCCTCAATAATTGGGATGAAGAGAAACACCACTTCCAAAGGGTAATCTCTGCAGAGTATAAACGGATACTTGAAGCCAAGGAGAAATCATTTGTTTTACAACAAAAAGCGAGCTAATCATGGGAGATATCAAAGGATTTATGAAGTACAAAAGAGATCTTCCAACAACTGAAGACCCAAAAGCAAGAGTGCATCATTTTAATGAATTTTATAAGCCGCTACCTATTGCGCATAAAGAAGAACAAGCTGCACGATGTATGGATTGTGGTGTTCCTTTTTGTCACAGTGGTTGTCCATTGGGAAATGTCATTCCTGACTTCAATGAGGCAGTATACAAAGGAAAGTGGAAGGAAGCATATGAAATACTTATACAAACAAATAACTTCCCTGAATTTACTGGAAGGATCTGCCCAGCACCTTGTGAGTCCGCCTGTGTACTAGGAATTAATGATAACCCAGTATCTATAGAGTATATCGAAAAGTCAATCATTGAGCGTGCCTATAAAGAAGGATGGGTTAGGCCAAATGAAGTGGATCAAAAAACAGATAAGAAAGTAGCCGTAATAGGATCGGGACCTGCAGGATTAGCATGCGCAGATCAACTTAGCAAGGCTGGGCATACAGTTACGGTTTACGAGCGTGAAGATAGAATAGGTGGACTACTCAGATATGGAATCCCAGATTTCAAATTGGAAAAATCATCTATTGATAGAAGGCTAGAGATCATGAAAGCTGCGGGAATTAAATTTATGACTAATACTGATGTAGGAGTAGATATTTCTGTTGACTATCTTCAATCAGAGTATGATGCTATAGTCCTATGTGGAGGATCAACAATAGCTAGAGATATGTCTCTCGAAAACAGAGATACAAAAGGGGTACATCTCGCTATGGAATACCTTACTCAAAATAATAAAAGAGTAGCTGGAGATCAATTTTCAGCGGAAGAAACGATCTCAGTCAAAGATCAAGATGTAGTAGTTATAGGTGGTGGAGATACTGGTTCTGACTGTATAGGCACCTCAAACAGGTTAGGTGCAAGATCTATCACTCAGCTAGAAATAATGCCTACTCCTGGAATCGAAAGAACAGACAAAGATCCATGGCCAAACTGGCCCATGACCCTTCGAACAAGCTCATCTCATGCAGAAGGCTGTCAAAGAGAATGGTCTGTCATGACAAAGCGTTTTGTCAAAGATGATTCAGGCAACTTATCTGGGCTTGAAGTGGCTAAAGTAAAGTGGGCGGCTGATGAAAACGGAAAATATGGGATGCAAGAAATAGAAGGTTCAATGGAAGTAATTCCATGTCAAAAAGCTTTCTTAGCTATTGGTTTTGTACATGCTCAGAAAGAAGGTCTATTAGCTCAATTAGGAGTGGATTATGATCATAGAGGTAATGTTTTGGCCACTGATTATAAAACATCTGTGGAAGGTGTTTTTACAGCGGGAGATATGAGACGTGGGCAATCGCTTGTAGTTTGGGCAATCTCGGAAGGGAGAGAAGCAGCGGTTGCTGTGGATACGGAATTGAGTGGACAAACAGTTTTGGAAAGTAAGGATGGGTCTGTTCTAAAAATGTAAATGCACTTCAGTCTTAGTCGCATACAATTAAGTGGAAGCTAGAATAGAATTTTGTCTAGCAAAAGCATTCTCTTAATGTTTGCCATTCGACGTTTCTATGAAACAATTTTAGTACGTCTATACATTGCCGTAAGACACTGGCTGAATGGCATAGAAATATATAAGAGCTTTCAAAAAAAGGACTCAACAATTGTCAAGTCCTTTTCAAATATCTTAATATTTTATTCGAATAAGATCATTTTCTAATCCTCATACGCCTCCATCGGAGGACAAGTACATATCAAATTCCTATCCCCGAAAGCATTATTGACTCTTGTTGTAGATGCCCAGAATTTTTTACTTGAGTAGAGATATGGTAGTGGATAGGCCGCTTCACTTCTAGAATAAGCATGTGACCATTCGTCAGCAGTGATTTCATGTAAGGTGTGAGGTGCATTGACCAGTACATTATCCTCACTATCTGCATCTCCACTAGCAATAGCATCAATTTCTCTTTTGATAGAAATCATAGCATCACAGAATCTGTCTAGCTCATCTTTGTCTTCACTTTCTGTTGGTTCTATCATCACTGTGCCAGCTACTGGAAATGATAATGTAGGTGCGTGGAATCCATAATCTATCAATCTCTTTGCGACATCTTCAGCACTTACGTTAAGAGGCTTGAATTGTCTGAGATCGAGGATCATTTCATGGGCTGCCATACCATTCTCTCCTTTGTACAATACTGGATAGTGTTCTTCTAATCTTGCCTTCATGTAGTTAGCATTCAGAATTGCATATATGGTAGAATTAAGCATACCTTCTTTACCTAACAATCTGATGTAAGCATAAGAAATCAATAGAATACTCGCACTTCCCCAAGGAGCTGAAGATACCGCTGTAATACCTTTTTTCCCACCCGTTTTCACCAATTTGTGACTAGGTAGGAACGGCGCAAGCTTATCATTTACGCAGATTGGACCCATTCCAGGGCCACCTCCACCGTGAGGAATTGCAAATGTTTTATGCAGGTTAAGGTGACAGACATCTGCTCCGATTATTCCCGGACTAGTCAGTCCTACTTGGGCATTCATATTGGCACCGTCCATATAAACGAGACCCCCATTTTCGTGGATATTTGCACATATTTCTTTCACTTCTGTTTCGAATACACCATGTGTACTCGGGTAAGTGATCATAAGGGCTGCAAGATGCTCCTTGTGTTCTTCGGTTTTAGCCATGAGGTCTGCTACATCGATGTTTCCTTCATCATCACATTTTACAACTACGACCTTCATTCCTGCCATCACAGCGGATGCAGGGTTTGTTCCGTGAGCAGAAGACGGGATCAATGCTATATTTCTATGAAGATCACCTCTATCTCTATGGTAAGCGGCGATGGTCATTAGACCAGTATATTCGCCTTGAGCTCCACTATTTGGTTGTAAGCTACATGCAGTGAACCCTGTGGCTTCACACAAGTATTTATTTAGTTCTTCGAATATTTGAGTGTAACCTGCCGCCTGTTCTACAGGAGCGAATGGATGTATCAATGAAAATTCAGGCCAAGTTACTGGAATCAGCTCAGTAGCGGCATTCAATTTCATAGTACAAGAACCTAATGCAATCATACTATGCACAAGAGAAAGATCCTTATTTTCAAGGCTCTTGATATACCTCATCATTTTAGACTCAGTATGGTGACTTGTAAAAACTGGATGTGTAAGATAATCGCTTGACCTCTGCAAACCTGAAGGGATTGCCATTTGTCCGTTAGCATCAGACATATTATGCTTTGTCCCCTTTAGAGCTGAAAACAATTCTACTAATTCTGAAATAGCAGCTATGTCTGTCGTTTCATCTACGGATATAGACACACCATTTGAAGAATAGAAAAAGTTGATTTCTTTAGCTTCTGCAGCAGTTTTAATTCTTGTTTGTTCCTCTTTTGATGTTTTGATGGTCAAAGTGTCAAAGTAACTATCATTTGCCAATTCATATCCGATTGCTTTTAGATTGTTGGCCAATACAAATGTATGATGATGGATAGTATTTGCAATGTCTTTTACACCTTCTGGTCCATGATATACCGCATACATACTTGCCATCACAGCAAGTAGTGCTTGTGCTGTACAAATATTAGAAGTAGCTTTTTCTCTTTTGATGTGCTGCTCTCTTGTTTGAAGAGCCATTCTAAGAGATGTATTTTCTAATCTGTCTTGTGAAACTCCGATTATACGACCTGGTATTTGTCTTTTGAATTCTTCAATCGTTGAAAAATATGCAGCATGTGGGCCACCATAGCCCATAGGAACACCAAATCTCTGAGTATTCCCTATTACTGCATGAGCACCCCATTCTCCCGGAGGAGTCAATAATGCTAGACTCATAAGATCCGCAGCAACACATACATATGCACCTATCTCAGAACATTTTGATGTAAATGCTCGGTAATCTTCTACACTTCCTATCTGATTAGGATATTGGATCAATGCGCCTATATAATCATCGTTAATCTCCACAGTATTGTAGTCACCACGAACGATTTCTACTCCGATTGGTTCTGCACGTGTAATCATTATATCTACCGTCTGGTCGAATACGTGATTGTCAACAAAGAACTTGGTAGCTGGATTATTCTTTCTCTTTTTGTTTCTCGCTCCTTGAAACATTGCCATTGATTCAGCTGCAGCCGTTCCTTCATCCAAAAGAGATGCATTTGCTATCGGTAAGCCAGTAAGGTCTGATACTACGGTTTGAAAATTCAGCAGAGCTTCAAGTCTTCCTTGTGCGATTTCAGCTTGATATGGTGTATATTGAGTATACCATCCTGGATTATGAAATACATTTCTCAGAATTACAGATGGAGTAATTGTTCCATAGTATCCTTGACCTATATAATTGGTAAATATTTTATTCTTTTGAGCAATTGTCTTTAGTTCATTCAAATAGGCATATTCCGAAACTTCATTAGGAATATCCATCTCTTTTTCGGCTCGGATATGAGTAGGTATTGTAAGATTGATCAATTCGTCTAGGCTTTTTACACCTATGACCTTAAGCATTTCATCTTTTTCAGCACTGGTGATGCCGATATGTCTTCTTTGAAAACTTTTTTGTGCGAAGCTTGCCATGTTTCTTAAGTTTGCTGTTTCGATTAGGGGGAAACTTATTTTTTCAATAATGAATATGAGTGCGAAAATATGGAATTAAGCAGAATAACCACTGTGGTTAATAGCTATATTTCCTATTGAATTACTAACATATCCACATTCGATTTAGTTTTGCCTAAAAAGCAAGAAAATATATTATTGTAAACATATGAAAGAGAGAATATTAGAAGAATATAAAAAGCGTTTTGGTGTTCCTCAGATTTATGTCAAATCTCCAGGAAGGGCTAATATTATTGGAGAACATACTGACTATAATCATGGATTGGTTTTTCCATTTGCGATAGAGCAGAGTGTAGGAATGGTCATAGGTAAAAATAATCTCAAAAAACTGAGATTAGTTGCTTTAGATCTAGGCGAAGAATATGATCTCGATTTATTAGATATCTCATATAGAAGTGATGGGTGGTCTCGTTATTTTATTAATTCTCTTATGGCTCTAGGTTACACTGCGGCGGATGGGATTGATGTCGTTTTTGGGGGAAACCTTCCACGAGGAGGAGGTGTGTCTTCTTCATCAGCATTGAGCTGCGGTTTTTTGGCTGGAGTGAATCAATTATGCAATTACGAACTTTCTATAGATTACTTAATCAGCCTTGCTTCGCAGGCGGAAAATGGAATTGGACTTAATGGTGGCATCATGGATCAAACTGCCATTCTTAAGGGAGAAAAAGGTATGGCATTGTTGATAGATTTCGACGATTTCTCTGTAAAAAAATATCAAGTTCCTACAGAGGAATATAAATTTTATCTTTTGAACAGTGGACAAAAGCATAATCTAGTTGATACTGAATATAACAAGCGCAGAGCCACATGTGACGCGGCAGTTAAGCAAGTAGCTAAACACAATAATAGAGTAAAAACACTTCGAGACATGGCGCTTTCTGACGTATCTCAATATCTATCAGATGAACTGTCAAGAAAAAGGTGTACGCATGTGATAGAAGAGAATGATAGGGTGGTTGCTGCAGCACAATTATTGGAAAGTGGAAATGTAGATGGACTTGGTGAACTACTATTAGCATCGCATCAAAGTCTATCTAATAATTATGAAGTGAGCACTCCAGAGGTAGATTATCTCATTGAAAGAAGTCAAAAAATAAACAATATCCTTGGAAGCAGAATCATGGGTGGTGGTTTTGGAGGTTGTACGATTAATTTTGTGAAAGGGGAATTAGCGGATATAGATGTAGCAAAACTAACGGAAGATTATAGAAATGAGACAGGTCTAGATCTTGAGGTGTACGAAGTTAAGGCTAGTGATGGGGTAGTGGTGCAGAATCTATAAATCAGAAGAATAATGGTGATATTACTGAACGAGACCTTGATGAACTTTTGTCATATCCGCAGAAAGGTGAAATCATAAAAATCGCAGCATTCATCTGAAACGTTTAACTGATCACCACCTAAGTAAAAATATTTAATATTAACTAAATCAAAAAACTTCTGTGAAGGCGTTTCAGAATTGAACTCCACATCAAATTCAACCCTGTCGCGATTAAAGCTTTCTGTAGTATTTATACTGATTTCAGCTTTATAGATGACATTGTCTTCATGAAGTAAATAAATTATATTTTCGTCTATTTTCATAATCTCCCATTGAGATACTTGATCTGATCCAGCGAATCCTCCATTTATTGAAGTTAATTCCCAAAGTCCTTCGTATGCAGAGGGGTTCTTTTCTTCTTTTTTATCCTCACATGAGAAGAAGGTAATACTAAGGGAGAAGATTAACAGTATTGTATATTTCATAATTTGCGATACTAGTTATTAAATCACATCATTTGTTTAGACGTGAAATAGATACCATTAAGTTGGGTTGATTGGGAAATATTATTTCCTAAAAATCCACTTCTTAAATTCAAGCAAATCAAACTTATACCCAATCTCCTTACCAACAATATAGTATAGATAGACCTCATTCCCAATTAAAGAAAGCATACCAAAGATGAAAAAGAAGATCTTCATTCCGCTAAACATAGCTGCATAGTCATTGAAAGATCGTCGAATGATTAGTAATTCAAAAATCGTAACAAAAATCGAGAAAATGAGCATGATCATAGCAACTGATTTCATGCCTTCATACCAATCTCTGCTCTGTTTTCTTTTACATCTTCCGTATAATGTTCTAGCGAGATTATTTTTAGGTTCTAACTTTACGATTGCCTTGAGTACTTTTTCGGACTTAACATACTGGCCAGTATTAAATTGACAAGCTGCTTTTTTAAATAATAAGTCATTATAGATGTTTACTCCATTGTATTCATATATACTATCCATGATTACAATTTCGATAAGGTTATCAACTTTCGATAAAAATTTATGATATTTCCCTATTTCGAATAGACAAAGAACATAATCAAGATCTATATCTATTCTTTCTTCATATTTTAAATGGCCAACATAGGATCGATTTTCTTCATAATACCTAACCTTATCGCGAAAGGCCCTGTTGCCCATACGATGGTACTCGAAGTAAAAGTCTTTATTTTCTAATGGTTTAAAATTCACTTTCTATCAACTTATATAACACTGGCTTTGATGGACTTGCGTCTAATTCGAAACTTGCGATTTGTATGTTCAGCAAATATAAACCATCTAGGACAGAATTGTTGACAAAAATCATCTCGGTGATAGTCTTTTTTTTGTCAATTGTACTTGGGTACGACCAAAATGCTTTGTGGCTTAGTAATAATCCGTCATCCTGTTCTCGATCTACGGATGGAAGATCGAGTAAGAGGTGTTCTATACCTTGTTCAATAATATATAATGTAGCGTCGTGGTGAAGGTATGGAGGATTAGTACCACTATAGATTCGTCTCTTTTTGTCGTTATTATTGGGCATAGTCCTAATGATTAAGGCTTTTACTCCATTTTGAGTTAGTGCGTCCTTAATCTGTGATTTTGTGATCACTTTATCTCCATTTTCAAGAATTTGTGGATATACAGAAACTACTTGAGCGATATGATGAAAATTGGTAAGTACTTGATTGATCGTAACCGGTTCTTTAGCGATATGGCCGACACATTCTGTATGTGTGCCATTCCCGTGAGTATTGATCGTTACAGTTTTGAAATTGACTGCTCCTCCTAGTAAAGTATCTCCTACCCAATCACCCGATCGTACAGGTTCAGCAGTAAAGTGAGGTGCCCAAAAGCAATTTGGGGAATCACTGCCAGGTATCAATGGGATAGATAGGTCTATGGCTTTAGATAAATCGGCTGTATATGATGTTCCAAGATGAATGAGTGATATTTTCATACCAGAAAGATAATGAAAATCGTACAAATCTTTAAAACAGTTTTTAAAACAAATGTTCTAAAAATCCTCAACAGATTCTAAGTAGTCACCTCCGGAGCGGCCATAGCTGCACCAATAATTCCAGCATTGTTAAGCATTTTTGCCGGCTCTACAGTAGCCACACAATCAAAAAACTCTTGATACTTGTGGAATTTTTTGCTTATACCACCTCCTATGATGAAGTGATCAGGAGATAATACAAATTCTAGATGGTTGAGCACTTTATTAAGTTCTTTGCCCCAAACTTTGTATGATAGATCTTTTGTTTCTCTTGCATTGTTAGAAACGTACTTTTCTACTATACTGTCTTTCCACTTTAGATGCCCAAGTTCTGTGTTAGGGATGAGCACACCATTATTAAATATTGCAGAACCTATTCCTGTACCTAGTGTAAGTAAGACTACGAGGCCTTTTTTCTCCGTTCCACCACCAAACTTCTGTTCTGCCAACCCAGCTGCATCGGCATCATTGATTACATTTACAGGAGATCTCAGTTTTTTATTAAGAAAACCAATGATAGGGAAGTCAATCCAAGAGTTATCAATGTTACTTGCGGATTGAGCAACACCATCTTTAATGATTGCCGGAAATCCTATTCCTATTGGTTTGCCTGTCCAATTGTGATCCTCTATTAGCGTTTTCATGACTTCCGTCATTGCTTGAGGAGTAGCGGGTTTTGGTGTAGGATATTTTATTCTATCAGTAACTAGTACACCTTCTTCTATATTTACTATTGCACCTTTGATCCCAGTAGCCCCGACATCAATTCCTAAAATCTCTTTCATCTTTAATACATGTGGTAGATCAATAAAGACCACCATTTTATTATTTATGGTCTTTTGAAGTAAAATATTCAATAGGACTCAGTCTTCCCTATCTAGTATAATGTTGGTTTACTTCACAACTCTTACTTTTATAATTATAACATCTTTTTTTGGTCTGTCAGACCCATCGGTCTCGACTTCCGCTATCTTATCTACAATATCAAGGCCTTTTTCTACTATACCGAATACAGTATAATCTTGATCTAAAAATGGAGTTCCGCCTTGATTGATATAAGCTTCTTTAGTTTCATCAGTATATTTAACTCCTTTTCTAGTTTCCATGCTTTCTAGTACATCTGCTGTTGCTTTTTGTCCATGGACAATGTAGAATTGTGACCCAGAGGATGCTTTTTTGGGATTAGATGGACCCCCAGTCCTTGCAGCAGCTAATGCCCCTTTGACGTGTGCATATTCTTCTGTGAACTCTGCGGGCACTGTGTATCCAGGTCCTCCAGAACCTAATCTAGTTCCAGGCTTTGCATTTTTACTATTTGGATCTCCCCCTTGCACCATAAATCCATCGATTACTCTATGGAATATTAGACCGTCATAATACCCTTGTTCTGCAAGCTTGATGAAATTATCTCTATGTTTTGGAGTGCCATCATACAATCTGATTGTCATAGCACCATAATTTGTTTCCATCGAAATTATGCAATCGTGTGGAGGATCTATTACTATTGCTTGCTCTGCTTCACTCATTTTATCACCTTTTTTAGCAACTAATTTCACGGTATATTTACCTGAAAGATAGTATTTATGTTCTGGAGACACTTCCGTTGAAGTATTTCCATCTCCAAAATCCCAAAAATAAGATTCCGCTTTTTCGGAACTGTTTGTAAATACAATATTGCTAGGTGCTTTCTTATCATCCGCCTCGATAGCAAACTTAGCAAGAGGCTTTGCGCAAGATGCAAGCATCAATACTATAAGTGCAAATAAACTATATCTCATCCTTTTCATATTCTCTCTTTTAATCTTAGCTCTATAATTACTTACCCATTCTGACCTTCATCACTACATTTTCTAATGGTCTTTGACCATCTTTTTTTACCGCGGCAATTTTATCAATAACGTCAAATCCTGAAATTAATTCTCCGAAAACAGTGTAGTCTACATCTAACCCAGGTGTTCCTCCAAGTTTTTTATACTTAGCTCTTTGCTCAGGGTTGTAGGTAATGTTTTTTTGTTTTTCAAAGTTGTCAAGTTGGGCGTCTGACATTGGACCTCCGTGAACAACGTAAAACTGAGAGCCAGAAGATTGTTTTTCTGGATTTGCAGCACCGCCTGTTCTAGCTGCAGCTAATGTTCCTTTGAAGTGCGGAGCGCCAATTTCAGCATCAATTTTATATCCAGGACCTCCAGAACCAAGTCTCACACTCAAGTCCGCATCTCTAGAATTGGGATCACCACCTTGAATCATAAACCCTTCGATTACTCTATGAAATATAAGACCATCGTAGAAACCTTCCTTTGTTAATTTAATAAAGTTTTCCTTATGCTTAGGAGTAGAATTATATAATTCAGCTACCATGTTACCATATTCTGTCTCTATAGTTACATAAGTTTTAGAATCAGAATTACACGATGCTAGAAAGGCAAATCCAATAACTAGCGCAAAAAATTTAATTTTCATTTGTATCTATTTTTTAATTTATACTGCTTCGTGTTCGGCAAAACCTCCATTGAGTTGCTCTAAAGCATCAAAGTACTTTATAACCTTTATTTTTAAGTATTCCTCCTGTTCGTCTATTCCTTTAAGACTAAATCTCTGATCTTCTTTCCAATGCGGCCAGCCATCTTGATCCCTTCCTTCAAAAATGAAATAACCATCTTCTTCAAGCAAAGTACACACGGCAACGTGCATGAGGTCTTGCTTTTCTTCTTTTGAAAAACTTTTTTCTGGGTCCCATCTTCCAAGTTCTTGAATACCGATCAAGTATAAGATCGATTGCAAGTCGGGCAGATCATTTTTATCCATAGAGTCTTTGACAATATGCCTTACTCTTAACCATTCAAAATCTAACTTCCATTCGTCCATTTGCCGACCCATTTTTTAAGGGAGCACAAATATAATATTATCATGGTAAGTCATTGAGAAATGAAAGGTAATTACCAAAATAAGAAGCATTTATGACACGAATTTGATCGCAACATTCTCAGAAATGAACCGTTAAAAGAAGCACGGCCATTTTTTTAAATTTTCTATAAGTCAAAAAGGACAAAAAAATACTCATATTTGCAGGCTTTAGAAATAGAATATTAATCTTCAAATAGAACTTAAGCGTCTTTTTTTGAAGATTTAGCTCAAACTAAATATTTGTGATCGACGAAATATCATTTCAATATCCATCTTGGTACATCACCTTTTGCCTTTTACTAGGTTTGGTATATGCATTAGCATTATATTTTAAGGATAATAAATTTACAGAATCTCCAACATGGTCTAGATGGATAATGGGAACCCTCAGGTTTTTGTCTGTTTCTGGAATAGCGATTTTATTATTATCTCCTTTAATAAGATCTATCACAGAAGATGTAAAACAACCTATAGTCATTTTGGCAGAAGATGGATCACAATCGATTATTGCCAATTTATCAGATGAAGAGATTGAAGCAAAAAAACAAGAACTTAATTCCTTATCAGATCAATTATCTGAAAAGTATGAAATAAAGAGACTTGTAATCGGCGATCAAATCGAAAATGGAGGTGTAGATAGTTTTGGGTATAAAGTGACCAATCTCTCCAAATCTCTAGAATTCATCTATGATAATTATGGTGATCAGAACCTTGGAGCTATTATTCTGAGTACGGATGGGATATATAATGAAGGAAAAAATCCACTTTATGCGAATGTGAATTTGACATCTCCTCTTTATGTCGTTGCACAGGGGGATACTACGATCAAAAAAGATATTTCGATTAAAAATGTTTTTAATAATAAGATCGCATACTTAGGGGATAAATTTTCTATTCAGGTGGATATTGATGCAAAAAACTGTAATGGGAAATCTACCAATCTTTCTGTATTAAGAACTGACAATGGCAATACGCAGAGACTAAAATCCGAAAACCTTAAGATAAACAATGAAGACTACTTTACAACTAAGGAAATCATTCTGGATGCAGATAAAGTGGGCTTGAACAAATATAGAATTGCACTTACTCCTGTTGATGGGGAAATAACTAATGCCAATAACTACAAGGATATCTTTATTGAGGTTCTTGATGCTCGGCAGAAAATATTACTTTTAGCACATGGCGCTCATCCGGACCTATCTGCGATGAAATCTATCATCACTTCGAACAAAAACTATGAAGTTGAGATCCACTTTCCAGAAGATACGGATCTGAATGTCAATAAATATGATCTTGTTGTATTGCACAATTTGCCTTCTGATAAATATCCAATAGCAGTTGAATTGTCTAATATCAAAAAGAAAAGAATACCGAGATTATTTGTAGTAGGAGCTCAGACCAGTTTGGCAGGTATTAATAAAGAGCAAGACAATATTAAGATCGCTGGAAACAGTGCATCATTAGAAGATATACAAGCCGACGTTGTTAACACATTCAATAGTTATGCTGTAGATGATCAATTAGGTGCAAACCTCAAAGGATTTCCACCGTTAATAGCACCTTTTGGTCAGTATACTTCGCCTTCAGGTTCAAATGTGTTGTTGACTCAAAATATCAAAAAAATAGCTACAAATTATCCTCTTTTAAGTTTCAAAGATCAAAGTGGGATTAAAACAGGAGTGTGGGTTGGAGAAGGAATCTGGAAATGGAGACTATTCGATTATCTGCAGAACGAGAATTACGAAGTAGTGACAAGTGTGTTGAATAAAGCCATTCAGTTTTTGAGCACTAAAGAAGACAAGAGGAAATTCAGAGTAAGCTCTTCAAAAAACCTATATAAAGAAAATGAACAAATTGCCTTTGATGCACAATTATACAATGACAATTATGAAATGATCAATGAACCAGATGTGTTCATAACATTGATCAATCAAGACAAAAAGGAATATAAGTACACCTATAGCAGATCAAGTAACTATTATACACTATCGGCAGGTATGTTGCCAACTGGAAGGTACAGTTATGTATCAAAGGTCAATTATTCTGGAGAAGCATTAGAGCAAAAAGGATCGTTTTCTGTTCAAAATATACAACTTGAATTATATGATCTCACAGCTAGACATGATCTGTTAAGAGCGCTCGCAGATAAGTATGGAGGTGAAGTTTTCATTGCTGGGCAGTCCGCAGGATTGGCTAACAAGATACTTAGCAACAGTAAAATAAAACCTGTCGTTTACCAATCTTCAGATACGAAATTTGTTATAAACTTCAAGTGGTTGTTTGGTTTATTGATGCTACTATTAAGCATTGAATGGTTTTTAAGACGATATATGGGGAGCTATTAGCAGCGGTTAGAATATTTTTTTTGTCTAAAGAGCGAAACAAGTGCCAATTTGTCAAAATATCCATTATTTTTGGCAACTTATAAATAATTATTACTTAGGAGATTAACTATCTTTGGTAAGATTATTGGACTTAAAGGAAATAGACTTAATTGAAGAAAACATAAATTAGATATTATGAAAAAGGTATTATTATTCGTTT
>CAXBGT010000002.1:0-72741 GCA_963975265.1 uncultured Saprospirales bacterium | reverse complement strand
AAATGTTTCGTTTTCCATTAATTCTCTAAGCCAATGTTCCACAGCATCAAGTCGTCCTTTAGTAACCACAGTCATAGATGATTCAAGTTCTTGACTTACCTGCTCTCCGACATGTTCAATCACGAGTTGAACTCCATGTAATTTAATTTCAGTGGCCATTTTAGAGCATAGAAGATCTGTGATTTTAAGCCAGTATTGAGGAAAATCTTTGATATCTTCCAACAACGAATTCCGCTTCTTTCTACTCAATCTTATATTAGCTTCCTTTTCGTTCTGTTCATCTTTCAAATATCCTATCAGGTTTGCAAGCATCTCACGTCCAGAGTTCTTTACGGATTGTTTTAATCTATTACATACCTCATTTATTTTCTGACTTGTATCTTTAAAACTTTTATCTAGCAGTTCACGATTATCCATCGCCTCATTTCCGAGGATTGAGAATGCCTTTTCACTCTCAATGAGCCCAACTTTAAGTATCTCCGTTAGAATTGCTGTGGCAGCTCCGATTCTTAATTGGTTCTGTACGGTATACTCTAAAAATCTGTTTTCGAGATAAACCTTCACTGGTTTTCGGTAAGCTCTTTTCTGCTTATCTATAAAAATATGTGGATTCAGTTTTGAAATGATTTGGTTGGGAAATTCCAGTAGTTTATCTCCAAATAAGGCCAATCGATCTTTCATAAATGGAATGTCCTCTTCTCTAAATAGATCCGTCCGGTCGTTAGATTCTTTTAGTAAGTGCCACTGTGTATCTTTCAGCTCCGTAGTATCTATATTCAGATGATGCACTGCTACCTTGTTGATATCCCTGAGTAGGGCTTGAAAAATATTCTCAAACGAAGCCAACTCATTATCGACCAAGTCACTGGTGAGTCGTTCCATATCTTCCGAGAGACTAGAGAATTGCTCTTGCGCATCTAATGCTTCAAAGGTAGGAAGTGCTATTAACTCATTCTCTTTAATCGAATCCGACAGATCTATCTCTTCATTTACAAATGAATTTACCTTGCCTATATCCTCTCCAAGTGTAGAGCTGGTTTTGACCAACAAAGTAGTTGCGATCGACTCGAACATCTCTGTGGTTTTCTCAACAAATTCTTTTTCCTCACCTTCTGGAATTTCAGGTATCCCCGCCAAAATGAGATCAGCATTCTGACTTTCAGACTTCATCAAGTCATAAGATGATTTCTTTGCCAAATGATTATTTATTACTTTGACAGAGGCTTCAATACGATAGCAGTCGAGCAATTTGTGTATTCTGCGTTGGAAGCCTTCCTTGCCCGTGTCATTGATCAAAATCACTCGAATTTTGGCATTATTCCATTCATTCGATCGGCTGATAAATTTGATTAGGTTAAGTGTTAATTCCACATTATTTTTCAAATTATGCCACCACACATCAATTTGCTGGTATTTCCCAAATTTCCGATTCCAGTCATAGTCAAGATAGAGTACATTATAGTCTAGAGCAATCAGCTTTTGGGTCATCTGTGCAAACCAGATTGGATCTTTCGTATTCTTTGCCCAACCCAACATAACAGTATTAGGTTCTACACCAGAAAACCCATAGGTGCTTGCTATGGTTTCTATACCTTGGAACACATTCTTAACTTCCTGTCTTCGTCCAAATATCCCGTGCTCCTTTAACACGGGGTCATGGACGGACTGCTTGTGTTTAGGGAATAGTACATCAGCGTCTGGATTCTCTACCAAGTCAAAATTGGATACCATTCCCACTTTCCCAGCGATCGCTTTAGAAATCTCAATTAGGTGGGGTCTGTTCTCGGTTCCTCCAGAAAAAAGAAGGATGTTGGGTTTCCAATTACGGGATGTATCATCGGTCGCATCCATCTTTTGAAGTCCTTTCAGAATCAAGGAGGACCAAACACTTATCCACACGTCACCTGAGCTCAGTGCGAGTTGCTTTCGCTGAAGAAAGACATAGATCCCGCCAATGACAATAAATGCTGCAACCATCGCACCTGGATTCAATTGGAACATGACCGCAAATGTGGCTATGAATCCAATTAGCCCGATCCATCTCTTAACCTTAAAACTAGGGGAGAAATCTGCACTCGCCCAACTTTCTAAGAAGAAGGAGATATTGATGAAGCCATATGCAGCTAAGTAGAACATGGAACAGATCTCTGCGATCATGTCCAACTCTCCAATAAGGACTCCTCCTTCGGCTATTAACAAAGTGAGCAATAATGCATTTCTTGGCTCTTTGTTTTTGCCAACCCCTTTGCCGAAAATCTTTGGCGTAATCCGATCAATTGACATAGCTTGAAGAATGCGTGGCCCTCCAAGTATCCCACCAAGAGCAGAGGAAAGCGTCGCACCCCATATACCTGCAACCACGGCAGGAGCAAAAAGGGCAATTTTCATAAGAACGTTGTAGTCCGTGCGCAACATCTCAGGATCAATGGCGTAGGCCATAAAAACGGCCATAGCCACATACACCACGAAACCAACAACGATAGCAGCAATCGTACCTCTAGGTATGGATTTCTTGGGATCCTGCAAGTCTCCTGACATGGCTATACCGGCTGTAAAACCTGTTACAGCGGGAAATAGAATAGCAAAAATCGTCATCATAGATAGGCCTTCAGGTGGGCCGAATGATGGTACTTCGGTAGGGGCAAATTCCCATGTGCCCGCGAAGATAGAAATCAAAGAGATAATGATCGCGGCCATGATAAAGTACTGCGTTTTGATAGCGAACGACGTACTGACAATTGCGATTGAGGCCAAGGCAGCTAGAGCAACGGATCCTGAGATTCTGAGACTATTGATTGATGTGTCAAAATCTAAAAATGCATTAAAACTCTCTGCAAAACCTACCAGATACAGTGCAATACTTAATGCCGTAGCTATCCAAAGTGTGATCCCAATGGCACCACCGATAGGAAGACCAAGACTACGAGATAACACATAGTAGACACCACCGGCACCAACTTTTTTATCAGTCGCAATAGAGGAAATACTTAGACCTGTAGTCACAGAAATAACGTGGGCAACCACTATCAGAAGAATTGCCCCAACTAGACCTGCATTTCCCACAACCCAACCGAGTCGCATGTACATGATAACACCAAGAATAGTAAGTATAGATGGTGTAAAAACGCCTCCGAAGGCTCCAAATTTTTTAGTGGCCATATTCAATTATAAAAGTCCTTGCAAAGAAGGGACAATTTACAATCATTTGTCTGAACACACCTATATCCTATCAAAATAAGAATTTCGGATGGAAATGTTTATAGATTGTTTTCTGATTATACTATTAGAAATACCTTTTTAGAGAAGCAAATCACGTTGGAAGATAATAGTGGAGGAAGGCACAACACGTCCATTGGTGATCATGGCATGCAAAAGAATACTCACTCTCTAGCACTTGTGTAGCAATATACTAAAACATATCTCACTCATGTTCTCACACATCTGTCGCGTAATAAATTGGAACTGCGCTGCTCACTTACTCATTGGCCGCTAAAAACTTCAAACAAGATTATCGTTGAATTACATGGATCAAACCCCTATATCCTCATTCCACAAGTCCTTGTTGGATTCAATAAAGGATTTCATCATTTCTTTACACGTACTATCATTGATGACATTAACTTCAACGCCTCTTTCTGCTAACAATTTTTCTTCTCCCAGAAATGTTTCATTTTCACCGATAACAACTTTGGGAATCCCGTAGAGCAGAATAGTCCCAGAACACATGGGACAAGGAGATAAAGTTGTATACAAAACACACTCTTTATAAACAGCGGCTGATTGCCTCCCAGCATTCTCAAGGGCATCCATTTCTCCATGAAGAATTACACTACCATTTTGCACTCGTCGATTGTGGCCACGACCTATAATTTTCCCGTCATGAACAAGAACGGATCCAATAGGGATGCCTCCTTCGTCTAGGCCAGTTTTAGCTTCCTTAATTGCTTCTAAGATAAATTTATTCATAGTTTTCACTTATTGTTAGAGGTAATGACAGATGTTGTTCGAAGCGACATCTAGCTTGCACATCATGTGTTATAGTTAGATGTCGGGTTCTTTTTTCTACGTGTCTCTTTATATCCATACTATCATGCAAAATAAGGACTTGATGAAGTCATCAAAATGCGCTCCTAATATAGCTGAGCTATTTCTTCCCATATCGCTGCTCTATTCAAATATACTATTTTCTGGTAAATTACACGAGAAGGCACTATGTCGATGTTTCTCTTGTATCTGCATTTACAAATAGTCAACTACTTTATCTATCTCATTCGCTTGTATCTTCATTACGATCAATTTCATTTCTATGTTTTCTCAAACAGCTCACAACTTGATTATTATGCATTTGCATTCCCAAGGCTCAATATTCATCGACCATCCTAATATCCGGTATTGTGTCTCTTATCTCTTCAATGTTTTACACGTATTTTTTACTGTGACTGCTGGACGGGCAATGTGCTAATTTTGTGATCATTGTTATTCTCCTACCCTCATTACTAATTCTGCAAGAAGCCGAAATAAGATTGATCAATTTTCATATAAGAGCGCTACAACCTTTCAAACTTAATCTACCGTATGAATGGTAAAACACTCTTCACGTTTATACTATTAGAATTTTTTATTTACAACTCCTATTGGTTGGTCTAAATCATCGCTAATTATGATTTCAAAATCAATGACACCTATAACCAACTCTTCTTCTGTGATTACTTCAACTTTCCAGAATCCCGGCTTTACATTATTCTTAAATGTATACCCTCGATATCCACCGTCTCTTCCTCCATTAATATCATAACCAATATTATCAATAATCTCCCATCTCTTGAAGTTGTCGTCGTACCATTTCCAGCGATGAAATATTGATACTTTTATGTCCGTCGGAGCAAATATTGATGCAAAAACATAAACACTTTCATTAGGAACATGAATAAATTCTAACCTATGCTCTCTCCAAAACACATACCATTGATCCCTTTCGTAAGTGACGGTGTAGTTTTCATTTTCCACTACAATATTGTGCGCTACAATGCCGCTATCCAAAGCAAGAGGTACAGGCGGAATGAGTTTAAGAAAATAGAATAAATTAATAGTCGTATAAATGGCTAACACTATTCCAATTATTTTCTTAAGACTAATTTCTGCTCGTGTGCTTGGACTTAAATTGTAGATGACTGCTATGAATGCTAAAGTAGTACCTAAACCAACAAGACCTGAGATGATGAAAACATTGGTATTCATTTCTTTGATAAAAACTGGGATGATGAAGGTAAAAAAGGTGAAGCTCACAAAAAAGTAGACACTAAATTGCAAATACTTGTTAGAGATTCGTTTTTTTAGAAACTCGTTGGCAAAAAGTAATGCAACCAGAATCAAAAAGAAGGATATTGTTTTTGATAGAGATACGCTTCTTGAGAAGTAAATAACGTAAGCACTAGAAAGTCCGCCAAAGAAAAACTGAATTGCTAGGGGAAGTATTCTTCATAGCGTTCAAGGGAGGTATCTTTCCACTTCTTATCGTCAACTAAATTGTAGATATAAAGAGAAACTGTTAATAAGGTCATGTAGGAGCATAATACAACCAAATCATACAACCTGTCAATACGTCCAAGTGTAAGGGAATCGAAAATAAACCCACCTACAAAAAAAATAAGAGGAAAATATTTCTCATATTTCCTTAAGTACTTCCGAAAAGAGCTATTTCTAATTTTACTTAATGTCCTTTTCATATATTAAAGATGCAATTTCTACTTTTAAAGAATAATTGATTGTTGAAATTCTACCATAGCTCAAACTAGAGTTTACTAAGTAGAAAATTAGTAAAAATTATTGATGCCTTTCTAGAGTTGAATTTATTTATTGAATTTTTATCAGATTAATAACTACCTTAATCAAGATCAAGAAATAATCAACTTACACGTTTTTAGTGCAAACCTATATAGAGCTACGACACTTGAAACGGTAAATAACGAAGCATCTTCTAGCCCACCCAAAGCGGCGGATCCTTACTTGACATAAAGGAAAAGTACGTACAAGATTGTGAAATCAAAATTGAAACTCATCGTGTATAGATTGTGGTTGAGTAATATCTTTGATATCTTCCCTCCAAATATCTGCACTTTATGGACATTACTATTCATCAACTGATAAAAGATAGAAATGAAACGGCTATCATCTTGCATATCAAAGAGAACCCACCTGCGTTAGAAATAAAGGACGTAAACGGCGTAAGCGTCTTTGCTACCTTAGCATATCACGGACTTAGTAAGGCGTTTGAATTTGCTTGTTCAATCAAGGAAAACTTCTCATTCCATGAATCGATAATTAGTGGCAGAATCGGCGATTTAAGTGAGCATTTGGAAAAGAATGATGTTAATTTTAAGTCCGACGACGGATTCACACCAATAGCACTTGCAGCTTTTTTCAATCATACAGAAATAGCAAGACAACTACTATATGAAGGTGCAGATCCAAATATCAAAGCAGATAATCCATCTATGGTAAATGCATTGCATGCTGCTGTGGCAAGAGAAAATCTAGATCTAGTTCAACTCTTCTTAAATCACAATGCAGATGCTAATGCTACACAAATGCAAGGTGTTACTCCTCTTCATTCGGCTGTAAAAAGAAGAAATTTAGGCTTAGTCAAACTGCTAATTACTTATGGCGCAGATACCAATCTCACTATGGCGAACGGGGATAATGCTGGCAAGATCGCAATAGAGGAGAACCTCGCAGATATAGGAACCTTTTTAGAGGAAACTAGCAATAAACAACCTCTCAAAGAAATAGACAAAATTGCATGGATAGAAATAAAGAACAAAAAATTACTAAGCACTAAATCAATAGGAAAAACAGCTTACTACATCCCCGGAGGAAAAAGAGATCCCGGAGAAAATGACACTCAAACTCTTGTCCGCGAAATAAAAGAAGAGTTATCAGTAGGTATCGTACCTGAAACAATCAAATACATGGGTACCTATAAAGCTCAAGCTGATGGTCATACTACAGGAATCATCGTTAGGATGACATGCTACACAGCTGACTATGCGGGAGGCTTAGCAACGGCAAACGAAATTGAAGAATTGAAATGGTTAGAGTATCACGATTATGACAAGATATCACATGTTGACAAGGTCATATTTGATCATTTGCATTTTCTTAATAGGATATAACTATTCTTATCCTTTATTCTGATCTTCCTCTCAGGACGAGACTTGTCGTTCGCCACGACTGGCTTTCATTTTTTTCACCGCAAAAAAAACCAAACAAATAATGCTAGGCTTTAATCGCTTCTTTACGGTAAATAAAATTCCAAATAGCTAAATGCAAGAAACTCATTACGAGCGTTTGCTACGCAAGCCACTCTTCACTCAAACACTTTTGCCTTCTTAACGCAACTTGAAACATCATTTACCTAAACCAATTAAGGCCGATTTCAATAAAAGATGTCTCGGGTAATGGGTTGAGTAAACCTATTTTTTATTTTAACTTACTTCACTATACGCTTAAATGTATTTGATTTATTTCGTCGATTCCGCTGCTGACATATCAAGTCCCCATTTTAAAATTGAGAATCCCATAGCAAATATCCAAAGGATTTTCACATAAAAGACTGGCTTGTAATATTCATAATAATCAGGTATAAAGAGTATTAAACCCATAGCTACCAAACCAAGAATAAGCGTAAACCAAGCTGTAGGTATGTTTATGAGCTTCCACTTGATTAGGCCTACTCCTAGAAGGACTAAACCTACACCAGAGAATATCCTACCAAAGCGCACGAAACAAGTGACATACTGATTTGTGTATAAGATGTCATTCATAAATACTTGAACCTCTTCAGATGACATGCCACTGGTCTGCCCTACTCCCCAAGCTCCATAGTTATAATAAAATGCTGAAGCTATAGCCAAAGTAAAAGTACCAACAATCAGCATCCCCGCTCCTGGAAACAATAGCACTCTAAATGGTTTCCTTGATGAAATAGTTATAAGTGAAAAAGCAGCTATGATAAGAGTAACCCATCCAAAGATATATATTCTAAACATCCAAATCCAAAACCATACACTCTCACCTACTTTTGCAAAGTCAGAAGCGATAATATATTCACCTAACTTATGTGGTAACAATACCCAACCCACTAATAACATTAGAGCTGAAGCAATAAAAAACCAACCTGTAATTGTAGTTTCGATGTCTTTTTTAATATTCATAAGATTAGCTAGATTTAAGAATGCTGTAAGTAACTAAAATTTTACTGTAAATCATCAAATAAGAAATAATCAATGCTTAAAATGGGTATTATTAGCCAATTTTAGATGAAATGATTTCAATTAATGAAGAACTCTCCCTTCCCCGCAATATATATTAAACCCATCTCTTTTCAAAAAACCCATAAGCGTCATTCCTTGCTCTTCCGCCAACTGAACTGCCAACGAAGATGGCGCACCTATTGCTGCCATAAGGCCAACTCCAGCTTTACTAGCCTTTTGGACCAACTCAAAACTCGCTCTGCCACTAACTAATATCATGGCATCTGATAATGGATAATTAGGATTCGCACCGATCAATTTATCCATGGCATTGTGTCTCCCCACATCTTCTTTTATGTCTATAAAAACACCTTGCTTATCAACAAGCGCACAAGCATGAATCCCTCCCGTTTTAGAGAAACTAACTTGCTGGTCAAATAAAATCTTTGGAAGGCTCATCAAAATTTCAGATTCAATCTTAAATCCAGATTTCCATGGAAGATGTATTGTCTCTGAATGTATACTCTCAATAGAAGCTTTACCACAAACTCCGCAGCTTGATGTAGTGTAAAAGTTTCGACTGAACTGACTTGGGTTAAATTGCACATCCTCCCCAAGTAACACCTCAATTATATTAGGTTCAGTTTGTTTTGCTTCGACTATTTGAGATTGATCTGAAACCATACCTTCAGTAAATAAGAAACCTCTGGCAAGAAATTCATCAGTACCAGGTGTCCTCATCGTCACAGCTATGCTAACTGTTCTGTATATTCCATGACTTGTATGATACCGAATTCTTATCTCTAGTGGTTCTTCTATTGATAGATCATCTTCCAATTTAGACAACTGACCATTCTTAAGCCTTGTTATTTCCTTTGATGCTATAGAATCCAATAGGTAATTATCCATTAGGATTTGGATATAGATCTGATTCGTCTTCATCTCTTGGTTTGAGACATGTCCAGTCTTTTTCGATCAATACATATAGACCTTCCTCAGTACCATTGTCCATCTCCGCATCGAATCCCTCAAGATCAGATTTATACCATTCTTTTACATCTTTGCTAGATAGCTCGATCTTGAT
This sequence comes from uncultured Saprospirales bacterium, assembly GCA_963975265.1. Lineage (GTDB taxonomy): Bacteria > Bacteroidota > Bacteroidia > Chitinophagales > Saprospiraceae > CAJXUU01. The sequence goes on along the minus strand of CAXBGT010000002.1, from coordinate 63,405 downwards.
ATGATTCGTTTTCAAATCCACACATAAATAATCAGGATTTGCTTTTGAATTTGAAATCACAGAATACTTAAAAGCAGAAGAACTACCAAACTTACATGAGCTAGCCACTTTTCCTTTTTTGTATAATTTTTTAATATCTGAACTTGATAATCTAAATCTGATTGAAGAGTCTTTTATTCTTATTTTCATAACTGTTTAATTTTTTCTTTTACAACGAATTTTCTGGATGAGTTAGTTTAATATTAATATGATATATTACTTTGCTATGGGCTTTCTTTTTTGATCAAAAATAGAGTTTAAGAATCAAACAATTTGATGATATCACTTTAGGCGATGTCATCAATTTTCGTTATGAATCGTCAAATATGAAGCGCTTCACCACAATATTTACAAAACTCCGCATCTTCATCATGGCCCTCTGCACTACAGTATCTGCATGATTGCGTAGATACTTTCTTGCTTTTCGTTCTTTCTGCATGTTGCATTGCCTCTGCTGTTACTATTCCTGTTGGTACCGCAATGATTGCATATCCTGATATCATTATCACAGCGGCTATGGCTTGACCAAACGGAGTGACTGGCGAAATATCTCCATAACCCACTGTTGTCAAAGTCACTATAGCCCAATAAATACTCCTTGGTATACTATCAAATTGATCATTGCTCGCCCCTTCCACAAGATACATGATGGAACCAAAAATACTCACCATTATCAATATAAATATTACAAATACAAAGATCTTATCTCGGCTAGATTTCAGTGCTGCCATTATAACTTGACCTTGGGATAGAAAGTTGGCTAATTTAAATATCCTAAATACCCTTAACAACCGCAAACCTCTCACTATCATTAAACTATGCGTCCCAACAATCATTAAACTTAGATAGGTAGGTAAGATCGACATCAAATCTATGATTCCAAAAAAGCTTTTAGCATACTTCATGGGCTTGTAGACAGCATACAGCCTCAAACCATATTCTATAGTAAAGAAAATAGTAAAGGCCCATTCTAAGGTTCTAAATAAAGTCCCGTATTCAGCCTGATAACTGGGCACAGATTCTACAATTACAATGATAACACTAGCCAATATTGCGACCAATAAAATGATATCAAACAATTTACCAGCTTTGGTATCAGCCTCGAATATCACTTCATGCAAACGGTCCCTCAGTGGACTGAATTTTCTTTTTTCGTTTTGACTCATACGACCTAAAAATATGAATTATTGCTCAATTGATGCATGTCAAATCATTGTTTTCTACATTATGAGCCAACATCTAACCTGTTACCCAAAACCTGAAACCTAGAATAATTGTTTAAATTTCAACGATTCGATTAAGATAAAGTGCAAGTTCACTAATTTCTATTTCCTTAATTTTTTTCTATTCGAACGACTTCAATACATCAATCACATCCATCAAGAGTTTCTTTCCATCATTTGAAAATCCAGAATAGTCATTGTCTCTATGTGCAATAACAGCCATCATGAAATTGTCCGCTAAGATCTCATCGGGATGGATTATATATTGCGTATTATCTTTGATCAAATTGAAAAAATCTGCATTATGTTCTAATGATAGTGATGATTCTCCCTTATTTTTGAGACCTAGTGTCACTTGATTTTCTGTGATTTTGATCAATGGAAACAAGTCAAAGTTAAGATAAGAGAAAAATGTAGGCATAGATTCATCATACCTTTCTCTCTTGGTTAAGATAAGTGGAACCGCACGTTGAATCTCTCCTTGATCATTTTTGAGATTGATCGCATAATCTCTTCTGATCCCATCAGGGTTTGTTAATAATCTATCTTGTAAATATTTAGGTATGACCAAGTCCTCCTCAAATTTTTCAAAGCCAATCAGGGCATACATCTTATCTCTAAAGTCGTCGTTGTATCGACTTAATATATGAAATATTTCGTGTAACATAATAGGCATTTGAACCTTTACTGATGGAGCTTCGAATATGTTTTCAGGCAATATGATAGCGTCTTCTCTAGTATAATACACGTCAGGACCATAGTGATTGGTCTTCGTTTTTAGCAATTCTATATGTTCAGGATACAGTTTTGGATTGAGGTAGTCAATTGCAGATTTTGCTGAGATAAATACTTCTTGCATAAATGCCTTCTCTTCCGGCTTGAATTCTGACATTTCATTCCTCAACAAAGTTTGATATAGTACCTTTGATTCTCCGCCACTTTCAGGCATATCCGTTTTCCTGAGTTGAATAGACATATCGGCGATCGATAATGAACCAAAGAAATCTTCAATCTCATCTACTACGATCTTGTTCTCCGCTTCTTCTTTACTAAGAAATTTAAGCCCTGTATCTGTGGAAACAGCTACCTCTTTTACGACTTCCTTTTTATTCGATTTGCATCCTACTAAAGCAAGAAGCAAAAAAGCAATTAAAATTGTATTTACGAATGATTTCATATTTAGCCTATCTTTTTTATTCTTCTTTACCATAACTAGGGTGAAAACGTAATAATGTATCACGTAAATATGTTCGGTCCAAATGAGTATATATTTCAGTAGTCGTTATGCTTTCATGTCCCAACATATCTTGTACCACTCTCAAATCCGCCCCTCCTTCTACCAAATGAGTCGCAAACGAATGACGAAACGTGTGAGGACTGACCACTTTTTCTATTCCCGCTAGCTCTACCGCTTTTTTGATTACCAAAAAAACCATCACTCGGCTGAGTTTCTTCCCTCTTCTGTTCAAAAAAACATAATCTTCGTGACCATTAGCTATTTTGAGCGCCTTGCGAGTATGATCGACATACTGAGATATTTGATTTATTGCAGAGCCACCAATTGGTACTATTCTTTCTTTGTCTCCCTTGCCTATCACTCTTACAAACCCTTCTTCTGGAAAGTAATTACTTAATTTCAAATTGACCAATTCGCTTACTCTGATCCCGCAAGCATAAAGTGTCTCTAGAATCGCTCTATTTCTATGTCCTCCTTTTTTCTCATTGCTTACATCTATGCTGTCAAAGATTAATCTTACCTCTGCATAACTGAGTACATCAGGAATCTTTCGTCGCAACTTCGGTCCTTCCAGTAACTCAGAAGGATCCACATCTATCAAATCTTCCATCATCATAAACTTATAGAAAGCCTTTACTCCTGAGATAATCCTTGCTTGGGTAAATTCACCAATCCCGATCTTATTGATGTATAGTATAAATGACTCAAGATCCGATAGTGTAACCTGTTCTGGTGTCTTTTCTTGATTTGTTTGCACAAAATATTGATACAACTTATCTACATCATACTTATATGCTTCGACAGAGTTCTCTGACAGAGAGCGTTCTAGTAGCAAGTAAGCTTCGAAACCTTTGATGTAGGGTGACCAATTCATATGGTGAAGATAATACTTACTCCGTTTAAATCTAATCTTCTGGATGCATGACCATCCAGCCACCAACTTCTAAGTAAGTTTTGATCTTCTGGATACTTTGAGAACCATCGGGGTATCTGCATATTTCTGTAATAATCAAGTGCTTATCGCTGAATTTATCTCGCAATGGAAAACTTCTTTTGACACCATTGAAATTTGGAAAACCATTTTCAGTAATTGAAGAAAGAAACTCACTTTCAAGTGCCTTAGATACAAAACTTGCTAGTTTTTCTAATACGTGTCATCCATATGCTCTCGTCCAGCTAACATAACTAGGGTTCAATATCCTACAGATCAATATTTATCCATGCTAATCTTAAATGTGCTTCATGCGAAAAGTATGAAGGAGGAAACTCACTCTGAACAAACTTTTGTAAAAATTCTAAATCTGATAATTCAAAATGTTTTCCATGACATTTTCTTCTAAATACTCAACAAACATGCATCTACCGCTCCACAATCCCACCATCCAAACACTCAAACACTCGCGCCGGAAACTTCTCCATCAACATATAATCATGTGTGGCAATGAGAATCGCAGTCTTATTCTCGGAAGCTACTAAGTATAACATCCGCATGACTTCTTCGCTAGATTCTGGATCAAGATTACCTGTGGGTTCGTCTGCGATGATTATTTCTGGTTTATTTAGAATGGCTCTTCCTATGACTACCTTTTGTTGTTCTCCACCTGATAGTCGAAACACTTGACTATCTTTTTTATCCATTAATCCTGTTTGAGTAAGTACTTCATCTACTCTTTGACTTCGCTCATTATCATCCTTCCATTCTATGGCTTTGAGTGCATAATCTAAGTTTTGTTCTACCGTCCATTTCTCAAATAGATGAAACTGTTGGAAGACCATTCCGATCTTACGACGCATCATTGGGATTGATTTTCTATCCACTTTCTCAAGATCAAAACCTGCGATCTGTCCACTCCCACTGATTAAAGGTAATGCACCATAAAGAGTCTTTAAAAAAGTAGATTTTCCAGACCCTGACTTTCCAATCAAGTAACACATTTCAGCATCCGCCATCGAAAAATCTAGATCTCTAAATACTTCTGTGGCCCCCTGACCGATCGTCACTTTCTTAAGATCTAGAACCAATGGGATACTGCTCATGAATTAGTTTTGTGAAGGTGAATCTGGCATTTGCGCTATTACTGTGTATTTGTCACCTTTATTATTCAGTACAGTCGACCAAAGTGAGGCTTCTTCATCTTTGAATGCGTAGTTCGCAAATAAATCATCTACAATCCAAGTGCCTTCATCAAGCTCCGATTGCAATTGACCACCCGACCAGCCAGAATATCCAATAAAGAACTTGATATTGTCCTTTTTTACGAGTCCAGATGTGATTAAGAACTTTAGTTTTTCAAAATCACCACCCCAATATACTCCTCTGCTTACTTCATTGCTATTATCCAACAAATCACCAAGATTATGGATATAATGAATTGTATCCGTATCCACAGGACCACCATAAAATACAGGGGCATCAAATTCTGGAAAGTCAGCAACAAGAGTCTCAATTGTCATATCAATTTTCTTGTTCAATATAAAACCAACTGTCCCATCAGGTCTATGCTCACAAACTGCAATCACAGATCGTTTAAATGGATTCCCTTCCATAAATGGCTCCGCTATAAGAATACTTCCCGCCTTGACAACATGTTTTGACATATCTATGTATTATAGGGCTGATGTAGGAAATTTACGATCTACTTTTTTGAACAAACCTGAAATCACTTTTCCATTTCCACCTACTTCTATGATTGATTCTACGCCGTTAGCTATCATATTTTCCATGATCTGAGTCCACCTTACTGCACCTGTCAATTGCGCAACTAAATTTTTCTTGATTTTTGTAGGATCCGTTTCTGGCTGAGCCGTAACGTTTTGGTATACTGGACAATTAGGAGTATTAAATGTTGTTGTTTCAATCGCTTTAGCCAATTGCTCTTGTGCAGGCATCATTAAAGGACTATGAAACGCTCCACCTACAGGTAGCACCAATGCTCTTCTCGCACCAGCTTCTGTAAATTTCACAACCGCTGTGTCTATTCCTGTTTTACTTCCAGAAATCACCAATTGACCTGGGCAATTATAATTTGCAGGCACCACTATATCATCTATACTCGCACAGATCTCTTCTACTTGTGCATTCTCTAATCCAAGAATAGCTGCCATCTTACCAGGTACTTTGTCACATGCTGCTTGCATAGCCATCGCTCTTTGGTAGACTAGCTTCAGCCCATCTTCAAAAGTCAATGTACCATTTGCCACCAAAGCAGAAAATTCTCCCAATGAATGTCCAGCAACAGCATCAGGCTTATGTCCACCTCCATTTTTGGCGTAAGATGCAAGTGCGTGTACAAATAATGCTGGCTGAGTTATTTTTGTCTCTTTAAGATCTTCGGCAGATCCTTCAAACATAATTTCACTCAACTTATATCCTAGGATTTCATCAGCTTGATCAAATATTAATTTACTATCTACATCATTGGCGTATAGATCCTTGCCCATACCTTCGAATTGTGCTCCCTGACCGGGGAAAACGTATGCTATCATTTTTGGTTGTTTATTATTTTTGAATTGCAATGCCCTAAAATTAATAAAAGCATTATACTTTGAGATTCACTCACCTCTATATTCGGCAAATATGTTCTCAGTCTCTATCAACTTGACACACGACAACTCACACCCTTTAATATAAGGCGCTAATTGTTCCCAAATAAGAATTGTCAGATTTTCTGATGTAGGTTGTACACCTTTTATAAAATCAACATCGAGATTTAGATTCATATGATCTAGCTTCTCTGTTATTTCTCTTTTGATAATATCTCCTAATTTCTTAGCGTCAATCACAAATCCTGTCTGAGGATCCGGTGTTCCTTTCACGGTAACTTCTAGTCGATAGTTGTGTCCATGCCAATTCTTATTGGCACATTTCCCGAAGAAAGCAAAGTTTTTTTCTTCACTCCATTCTTCCACCCACAGTTTGTGTGCAGCATTGAACCTTTCTACTCTAGTTACATAAACAATTGCCATGTATTTCTAACTTTTTAATGATTGAAGTGATTTATGAACATTTTGCTATTTTTAAATCTCTCCAGTATACCTTCTATTCACGAAGCTATATTTTAGTGCAAAAATAAACAATAGAAATCACATCAAGGCTATTCATAGGGAAATCATGTCTTTACATTTTGATTCTCATATTCTACCTTTGGCTATAATTACCATTGTCACCTATTATACATACGAATAACTGATAGGTCACTTATTTTTGTTCCCATTTTGATTTACTTAACGTATGTGGTCTTAGTTTTTCTCAACTCTGTAAGCAGCGACATTACTATAGCAAGTGTTTCATCCTATTGAAAGATGGCATACAGGCCAAATCCGGCTATCAACATATATTAAAAATTGGATATGCTCACCCTTGCAGACATGTTTGTTTATGTCAATAATATATGCGATTGGTAAAAACCCAATAGCTGTAAGAAAGGTCACCTTTTAAATATTTCCTGCAATTTGCCACCAATTACAGTGCTCACAACCTATCCAAAATGACAAATCAAACAATATCTAACTTTATTCTTTCTCTATTTAGCTCATAATGTCCACCTTTGTCGTTTGTATTTAAATCAAGATTCAATTTCATGTGTAGAAATATTTTGTTTTTCATTCTTCTTTTTTCTTTTGCCTCAGCCTTTTCACAAAGAGCAGACAAGTCTCCTGATGAAGAGAACTTCCTTAATATAGGAATGAAAAATCTCAGTTTTGGATATGGAATGGAATTTCCATTTGGTGATTTGGCTGATCGATATTCGAGAAATCTAAAATTCACTTTAGGAGGAGAACGAATAACAAAGAACAATTGGATTTACGGAATCGAATTTGCATTTATGTTTGGAGATACAGTAAAGGAAGATCCACTTGCTCAACTCAGACTCACGAATAATGAGATCCTAGGCGCGGACAATGCTTATGCAGATGTATTCCAAAGAGAAAGAGGCGCTTTTCTTGGAGTAAATATTGGTAAAATAATAAGCTTCAGTGAAAACTCTAGATCAGGATTAAGAGTAACGGGTGCGATTGGAATTCTTGCTCATAAAATAAGAATTATCGACGAATCGAGAGCACTTCCTCAGATTGAAGGAGAATATCTAAAGGGATATGATAGGCTAACTAGAGGTCTTGCAATAAGAGAATTTATTGGTTACCAGCACATAAGTGAAGACAAAAGAATCAACTTTTATATAGGTTTAGAATTTACTCAAGGCTTTACAAAACATGTTAGATCCATAGATTTTGATTCAGGACTTGCACCTGATCCTTCTACGAGATTTGATGGGCTAGTAAGTTTGAAAGCAGCATGGGTGCTACCATTCTTTGATGACTATGTGGATGAGCAAGTTTTCTATTAATCCCAAATATTAATATGTTAGCCTTTCTCTACTCTGTTTTAATTTTTAAATATAAGCTAGCTACTAGTATCTTTGCTATATTTAATAAAAAAGCTAGACTAAGGATAAAAGGTCTAAATGCTCAACAATCTGATTTAGGAAATCAGTTATCATCCCTATCAAATAATCGAATATTAATTCATTGTGCATCATTAGGTGAATATGAGCAAGCTACTCCTGTGGTTAATTGGATTCTTCGTAACACAGAATATGATATTGTGGTATCATTCTTTTCTTCTTCAGGGTATAAAAATTGTGATCTTCCCAGTGCTCGATGCATAAAATGTTATCTACCTTTTGATCTAAATTCTGATATAAAACCATTCTTACAAAAAGTCAATCCATCAAAGGTCATCATTACCAAAAATGAGTGGTGGTGGAACATACTTCACAATTTGAAGCTAAGAAAAACACCTACGTTTCTTATTTCTAGCACCATCAGAAATAATCATTATTTCATAAAATACCCTCTATCGTTTTTCAAAGATAGGCTTACAGTTTTTAATTCTGTCTTTGTATTAAATAAAACTTCAGGATCGTTATTATCACAAATCTATTTCGGAAATATTACTGTTTCTGGTGATACCCGAAAAGATCAGGTTCTTGACATAAAAAATAAGATTACAGCACAAAAAAGGTCAGTTTCTACCATAATTTATGGAAGTGCATGGTTCAATGATTTACCGATCATCAAAGAAATGATTAGTGAATTGCCAAATTATAATCATTTTATATATCCTCATAACTTGAACACAGAAAACATTAATAATATTTGCGCTGCATTGAATTGTGAAGTCAAAGATTCTATATCCAGTTTATCGGGTACATATGTGATCAATAGTATGGGACAGCTAAAAAAGGATTACTCCGAAGCACAAATCGCTTATATAGGAGGTGGGTTTGGAGAAGGAATTCACAATATTCTAGAAGCGTCTGTCAATAATATCCCTGTCCTATTCGGTCCGAGATTTCAAAAGAGTGAAGAAGCTAAGGAATTGTTGGATTTGAATGTTGCGTATTCCGTTAGCAAACCATCTCAACTTAAACCCATATTAAATAACCTTTGTACAAATGAATATCAAGAAGAGATCAATCTTAAACTAAAAGACTATTTTTCCACTTCGAAATCTGCCACTGAAATAATATGCGCAGAAATTTTTAAATAAAAGACTTCAGAAAAAGTCATATAGAATTCATGTTAGAGCGATTTTCAAAAGTTTCGAATCTTAATATTATTGTCATTGGTGATATCATCCTAGATGAATATATCAATGGCACTATTACAAGAATGTCTGCAGAGGCTCCCATTCCAATAGTAGACAAAACTGGCTCATATAATATATTAGGTGGAAGTGCAAATGTAGCTGCCAATATCCAGTCTTTAGGAGCAAATGCTATTCTACTTGGTACCATTGGAGACGATAATCATGGTAATTATATATCTCAAAAACTTAAAGATCTAGGTATTTCTAGCCGATTCCTACTTCAAATCAACAAGCCAACTACTGTAAAGACTAGGGTAATTGTAGATGGCAAACAGATCTTTCGTGTTGATAATGAAGAAACCTCAAACATCTCAGCTGATGTAGAGCAAAGTCTGTTGAAATCACTCAGGTCCATTATGGAAAACCAATCTGTCGACGGTATTATTCTACAAGACTACAACAAGGGCATTTTTACGAAATCAATGATAAAATCAGTACTAGAATTATCGAAATTACATAAAATTACAACCTTTGTAGATCCCAAATTTAGCAATTACTGGCATTATAAAGGAGTTGATTTTTTCAAACCGAATAAGAAAGAACTATTTACAGCTCTTAATATTGATGCATTATCGATTAATGACACAATGCTTCGTACAAGATCAAAGTTGAATTGCAAACACATAGTCTGCACACTGGCACAAGATGGAATTGCATACTTATCTGCAACAGAATTTATTCAAAACCCAACAGAAAAGGTAGAGGTAGTGGATGTTAGCGGTGCTGGAGACACCACAATGTCAATGATTGCATTAGCAGCATTATTAGGTTATGATGCAAAACAAATATTAGAATTAAGCAATGCTGCTGGTCGAGCTGCATGTATGAAACATGGCGTTTCTACCATAACAATATCTGATTTAAATTTACTTTAAAAGACCAAGAATAAAACACAATAGTAAGTATGTCAATCTAAACCTCTCCGTCTAGTCAATTAATTAAACTTTTAGTTTAATTTTGCACTTATGGCATCAACTTGGAAAGATAAAGGTCAAAATCTGATCTACAGCGTATTTAATCCCTTCATACAACTCCTTATCAAACTCGGGATTACACCTAACATGATTACCTTTTTAGGCTTAGTTATCAATGGGATAGCAGCCGTTATTCTAATTAATGGTGCTGAAAACTCTGACCGAAGTGACCACGGTAGTTTAGCTTGGGCTGGTTTTGTGATTCTTCTTGGAGGTCTTATGGATATGATAGATGGCCGGTTAGCCAGGATTACTAATTCATCTTCTGATTATGGTGCACTCTTTGATTCCGTGCTTGATAGGTATAGTGAGATGATCATGTTTCTAGGTATTTGCTATTATTTAATATCAAACGATTATTTCTACAGTTCTCTTTTTGCATTTATAGCCATGATAGGAAGTGTGATGGTAAGCTACACTAGAGCTAGAGCAGAAGGGCTTGGTGTAGATGCTAGTGTAGGAATTATGCAGCGGCCAGAACGAATCATAATAATTGGTGTTTCAGCATGGGCATGCGGATTGTTCAGCAATAGTTTTGGTGGCGACTTTAAGGTCGAAGCGCATATGTTACCTATTCCGCTGTTCGAAACTATTACTATATTTACCTTCCCGATTTTTATACTTGCTATAATGGCGAACATTACTGCAATAAGAAGGTTATTATTTGCTAAAAAAGCCATTGCCAATAAATAAAAGATATGTTTCTATCCTTAAGTGAAAAGCAAAATAGTTATGACATCTTAGGCCACCAAGGTCTGCCAGAGCACTATCCTGTTCCTAAAGTTGAAGATATGCTTTTCTATATTCAAAGGAATCAGAATTCAAATACTGTCGTTTATAAAATCAATAGAAATTGCAGCAATTGCCTTAATAATAGCAATCCATTCTACGTGTTTTGGAAACAGTATCATAGAGGTGGCAAAGATTCTGAAATAAATATTATTCAACAAAAACTAGCTTACGGCGTTGAATACGATGTAATAAATTCGGACTCAATAAGAATGAATATAATTTCTTATCCAGAATATAAGATATACGTCAACAAAGACGAAAATGATAGTTTTAAAGCTATAAGCAAGATTGATGGATCTTGGTCACAATTGTCTAATGTCTACGTATTTGCAGAAGAAAGAGGAGCGTTTCCAGTTGTCAAGTATCTAGAATTATATGGTACAAGATTAGAAGGCGGGCTACCTTGTTATGAAAAAATAATTATCTAGGATTAAGTTCTAACTTGATGTATACTGAATTACGAATAGGAAATAACCCTATAAACAATGTGTTTTCTAAAATGTCTCTATCGATAGCTGGATGGTTTCTAGCTATTTATTTGCTATGGCATATCTTAGTTATTGGGTTTAGGATTGATCATTTTAATTTCATCTTGGTATTAACTTTACTATATTTCGCATCGTCCATAACTAGGAAGATGGTTATTAGTTTTATCTTCTTTTGGATTTTTTGGATCATTTACGATGCTATGAGGATCTATCCGAATTTCAACTTCAATGATGTACATATTCTTGGACCATATAATCTAGAAAAGTCTCTATTTGGTATTCAATCACCTGATGGACTTTTGACTCCGAATGAATATCTCGTTAAGAACACCGATTCTAGCTCAGATCTTCTTTCTGGACTTTTTTACCTCACATGGGTGCCCTTACCAATGATCTATTGTATCTATTTATTTTTTGCAGACAAAAGGATGCTTCTCATCTTTTCAAGCACATTTCTATTAGCTAATATTATTGGATTTACGATCTACTATATCTACCCAGCTGCTCCGCCTTGGTATGTTGCCCTTCACGGGTTTGAAGTAGATTTTTCGGTACCTGGAAATGCTGCACAATTACATAGATTTGATGACATAATTGGATATCCATTATTTGAAAAAATGTACAATAAAAATGCAAATGTATTCGCCGCGATTCCGAGTCTGCATTCTGCGTATCCTGTAATTTTGCTTTATTTTGCATCAAAAAAGAAAAAATGGTGGTTAACGCTTCTATGTATAGTAGAGGTAATTGGTATATGGTATGCTGCCGTATATTCAATGCATCATTACATAATTGATGTCATTTTAGGTGCTTTTTGTGCAATTATTGCCATCTTTGTTCTTGGTCTTTTGATAAAGAACAAAAGGATTGCTAATTTCATAGATAAATTTGTAACGTTTATAGCATAAATTAGTCTAGAATTTGAAATAGTGCATAATTGCATTCGATTTTAAAAGAACAAGAATTTACAATACAATAGAAACAAGAATTAATGAGTATTCTAAAGAAAAAAATGGCCGCTTACGATACCCCTCAAAAGGTAGCAGACATGGGACTATACCCTTTCTTCAGAACTATTGAGTCAGAACAAGACACAGTAGTCACAATTGGCGGTAAGGACGTATTAATGTTTGGTAGTAATAGTTACTTAGGATTAACAAATCACCCAAAACTCAAAGAGGCGTCTAAGAAGGCGATTGATAAATACGGTTCCGGCTGTGCAGGGTCAAGGTTTCTCAATGGAACTTTAGATCTTCATATCCAATTAGAAGAAAGACTAGCTGACTATGTTGGTAAAGAGGCTGCGCTGGTCTTCAGTACTGGTTTTCAAGTAAACCTTGGCGTCTTGTCGTCTATACCTGGCAGACATGATTACATTATTATTGACGAACTTGATCATGCATGCATTATCGATGGATCTAGACTCTCGTTTGCTAAAGTGCTAAAATATAAGCACAATGACATGGAATCTTTAGAAAAAATACTCGCTAAGACTGAGCCTGAAAGTCTAAAAATAATAGCAGTTGACGGTGTATTTAGTATGGAGGGGGACCTTGCAAAATTGCCTGAGATTACTGCTCTGGCAAAAAAATATGCAGCAAGTATATATTTAGATGATGCACACGGATTAGGTGTAATGGGCCCAGGGGGTCGAGGAACTGCCGCTCACTTTGGGCTTACAGATGAAGTGGATATGATAATGGGTACTTTCAGTAAATCATTAGCATCGATTGGTGGTTTTGTAGCAGCGGATCATGAAACGATCAACTTCTTAAAACACAACGCAAGATCTCTAATATTCTCAGCAAGTATAGCACCAGCTAATGCAGCCAGTGTAATTGCGGCTGTAGATATAATGGAAAAAGAGCCAGAAAGAATAGAGAAATTATGGTTTAACACTAGGCTAGCAATGAAGGCTCTTCGTCAGGCTGGATTTGATATCGGCCATACAGAAACTCCAATCATACCCATTTATGTAAGAGATGATTTCAAGACATTCAAACTCACAAAATTGCTACTTGAAGAAGGAATTTTTGTAAATCCTGTAATATCACCTGCCGTACCAAGTACGTCTTCATTAATTAGATATTCACTAATGTCGACTCACACTGAGGCGCAAATAATGGAATCAATCGAAAAAATTACCAAAATAGCTAAGCAACTGGATATATTAGAATCAGTTAATAGTATAGCATGACCACCACAATCTCCAAAGTAACTAACAAGAAAGACAAAAAAGACTTTATCAATTTTCCTCATGATTTGTATTCGGGTGACAAAAATTATGTTCCAGAATTATATCTTAACATTTCAGAGGTTCTTAGCGAGAAAAAAAATCCATTTTTTAAGCATTCTAGAGCTGAATTATTTTTAGCAAAAGATAATCTAGGAAAAACAGTAGGAAGGATAGCCGCAATCCAAGACAATAACTACAATGAGCATCATGATAGTAATATCGGATTCTTTGGTTTCTTTGATGTCATCAATGACTACACAGTCGCTAAGCAACTTTTAGACACTGCAAATGATTGGGTAAAAGCAAATGGCGCCGTCCAAATCTTAGGACCTACAAACTTTACAACTAACGATACTGCAGGTGTGTTGGTGGATGGTTTCGACTCACCTCCGACAGTTATGATGACCTATAACAAACCATACTATTCTGAACTTTTAGAACGGTACGGGTACGCTAAGGAGATGGATTTATTCGCATATTTAATACCTACGGATGAAGTAAATGAGAAATCTCTGCGATTAGCTACTATGCTGCAAGAGAGACTTAAAAGGAAAGGAATCACAATAAGAACTTCTACTAAAGGGAGTAAGAAAAGTGACATTCAAAAAATAAAACCTGTATACTTAGCTGCCTGGGAGAAAAATTGGGGTTTTGTGCCCCCGACTGATGCAGAATTTGACCACCTTGCTGAAGGGCTTAATCTATTACTAGATTTAAGATACGTGTACTTAGCGGAACATGAAGGCAAATTAATAGGATTTGGAGTTGCTCTTCCAGATATCAATGAAATAACTAAAGATTTTAATAAAGGAAAACTTCTTCCGTTCAATATTATTAAATTGCTTACTAGGAAGTCAAAAGTTTCTCTTATTAGAATAATTCTCCTTGGTGTGTTAGAAGACTACAGAAAACTAGGCATCGAAGCTATATTTTTCGCTAATTATATTAAAGCTGCAAAAGAAAACAACCTTAGAGCTGGAGAAGCATCTTGGATACTCGAAAGCAACACAATGATGGTTCAAGCAGCCGAAAAACTTAATGGAAAAAGATACAAAACTTACAGAATCTTTAGTAAGTCTATTTAATCAACTATCTAAATGCAAAAAATATTAATTACAGGTGCTAGTGGATTTGTAGGTGGGTTTCTAGTCGAGGAAGCCCTCAACAGAGGCCTAGAAGTACATGCAGCTGTAAGGAGATCTTCCAATAGAGAACATCTGAAAGATGAACGAATAAAATTCATTCTCATTGATTTTGAAAATAATGATGCACTTAAGTCAATCTTCTTATTGCATAAATTTGACTATATAATTCATAATGCTGGGCTTACTAAGACTCCTATAAAAGAACAATATTTCAAAGTAAATGCTACATACCTAGAAAACATGGTAGAGGCATTGATAGAAAGCGATACTGTTCCGATTAAGTTTACTTTTATAAGTAGTCTTGCAGCCTACGGACCGGCCGAGCACACTGAATACGGAATTGTCACTGAAGATTCAGAACCACATCCAGTTACAAATTACGGTAGAAGTAAATTACAAGCTGAAAGATATCTAAAATCAAAAAGTGAAATAAACTATTCAATAATACGACCAACAGCCGTTTATGGTCCTCGAGAAAAAGACCTTTTTACTGTGTACGACCTGATCAATAAGGGTATTGAAATGACAGTAGGATTGACTGACCAAAAGCTGACATTTATTTATGTTAAGGATTTAGTGCGCGTAATTCTTGACTCAACATTAGACAGTAGACAAAATGTTGCGTACTTTGTGACGGATCTAGGGATTTATTCTTCTACAAGCTACAATGAAATAATAAGAAAAGCTTTAGGTAGAAAAAAAAGTCTAAAAATAAGACTACCTATCCCTTTGGTGAAAACCTTAGGATTCATAGCTGAGAAAGCGGGCCAACTAACAGGAAGTTATCCTGCTCTTAATATTGAAAAAGTGAACGAACTAGAAGCTAAAAGTTGGAATTGTGATACAAAGAATCTAGTTGAAAATTTAAACTTTAAGCCAAAATATAAGTTAATTGAAGGGCTACGAGAATCAATAGCCTGGTATAAAGAAAACAATTGGTTAAAATAATTATATAGTATGTCAAAAAAAGGAAAAGCTAGCAAAGCAACTGGAAAACTAGGAATTTTATTACCTGGAATGGGAGCGGTAGCAACTACAGTTATTGCAGGAGTATATGCGGTAAATAAAGGTCTCTCAAGCCCAATCGGATCATTGACTCAAATGGGAAGAATTCGAGTTGGGAAAAGAACGAAAGATGATCAACCTTTAATTAAAGACTTAGTACCAATCCATAACATCAAAAAAGTAGTTTTTGGCGGATGGGATGTTTTTAAGGATAATATGTATGAAGCTGCAGTTAACGCTGAAGTTCTTGAACCTACATTATTGAAAAAACTAAAGCCTCAACTTTCTAAAATAAAGCCTATGAAGGCTGTATTTGATAGAAAGTATGCAAGTAGACTTGATGGTAAACATATAAAGAAAGGCGAGAACAAAATGGTTCTTGCTAAGGCTTTAATGAAAGATATTGAGAATTTCAAAAAAGATAATAACTGTGATAGATTAGTGATGGTGTGGTGTGGAAGTACTGAAATATACATCGAAGAATCAGCAGTTCATAAGAATATCAAGAGTTTTGAGAAGGGCTTATTGAACAACCATGATGATATACCTCCAAGTATGATCTATGCTTATGCAGCGATCAAAATGGGAATTCCTTATGCAAATGGTGCACCTAATCTATCCTGCGATGTTCCTGCATTAATCCAATTGGCCAAAGAAACTCAAACTCCGATAATGGGGAAAGATTTCAAAACTGGTCAGACTTTGATGAAAACAATCTTAGCTCCTGGATTAAAAGCAAGAGCTCTTGGCATAGAAGGTTGGTTCTCAACAAATATTCTTGGCAATAGAGACGGAGAGGTTCTTGACGATCCTGCCAATTTTAAAACAAAAGAAGTATCAAAATTAGGGGTTTTGGAACAAATCCTTGAGCCAGAGAAAAACCCTGAGCTTTACGCTAATCTCTATCATAAAGTAAGAATCAACTACTATCCACCAAGAGGTGATGCTAAAGAAGGTTGGGACAATATAGATATTAGAGGATGGTTGAACTACCCTATGCAGATCAAAATAGATTTTTTATGTAGAGATTCTATTCTTGCTGCACCAATCGTATTGGATCTTGCATTATTCCTTGACCTCGCTAAGAGAACAGGCATGAGTGGAATACAAGAATGGCTAGGGTTTTACCTTAAATCGCCACAGTCACCGAAAGGTGTGAAGCCAATCCATGATATATTCAAACAGCAGATAAAAATGGAGAATACGCTACGACATATCGCGGGCGAAACGCTTCTTGATCATCTGGGATTAGACTATGATAATTAGGTCTTAAATTAATATGATAAATACACAAGGGACGGGCATTGATGTCTGTCCCTTTTTTACAACCATAATTCAGAGAAAATTAAGAACGCCACACAAAAACAGAAGGTTTCGGCAAAGGTGCCATTTATGATCTCGTTTTGGCGATCACAAGCAACTTCGTTCATTTCAAGCAGTGCTGATTTTGGGCTTTATGGATTCCTTTTCTATTTATTAACCGTAAATTATGTGGTCGCTTCAGCACTAGGAAATATCGCTGGGGCAATTGTAAGCTTTTATCTAGGCCGGAATTGGTCATTTAAGAGCCAAGAAGGCAATGTAAGCAATCAGGCTATAAAATATGCATTTACGTCGCTGGCTAGTGCAGGAATCAACAGTGCAGGCATCTATCTATTGACAGAAAACACTATTTTACACCCGACTTCCAGTAAAATAATTATTGCCTTGTTAGTTGGAATAACTTTTAACTTCTTTATGTTTAGGTACTTTGTTTTCAAAAAGTAACATGGACTAAAATATGGCTGAAAAGAAAAAAATAGTATTTATCATCAACCCTTTTTCCGGAACCACAGCGAAGGTTTCTACTCCTGAACTCATAGCACAGCGGATTGATTCTAATAAATATACACACTCAATAGTTTTCACTGAATATGCAGGACATGCTATTGTGCTAGCAAAAAATGCTGTAGAAGATGGAGCAGATATTGTTGTTGCTGTTGGAGGCGATGGCAGTGTAAATGAGGTAGCACAGTCACTTATTGGCACCAATGCTTGTTTAGGAGTATTACCAGGTGGATCGGGCAATGGTTTTGCAATGCATCTTGGTCTAGGAAGGAAACAAGAGAAAGCTATAGAATTTTTAAATACAGGCAAAGAAATATTGATAGATACCTGTACCGTTAACGATCGATTCTTTGCTAATGTAGCAGGAATAGGTTTTGATGCTAGGATTGCATTCTTGACAAAGAAGAATAAAAAAAGAGGCTTCCTCCCCTACTTCTCGACATCTATCAAAGAAAGTAATAAATTCAAACCTGCATCGCTCAAAATACAACTGGATGGTAGAGTAATTGAAGGCGAATACGCAGCCGCTGTAGTTGCAAATGCATCCATGTATGGATATCACTTTACTATAGCTCCTGAAGCATCCCTCCAAGATGGTATTATGGATATTATGTTAATCAAAAAAGCTCCACTGTATAAATACTTTCTCGCTAGTTTTAGATTCCTAAATCGTTCTTTACACCTAAGTGGCATTACTGAAACCTATCAAGGCAAAATATTAAATATTTCTTTGGTTGAGAAAGACTATTTGCATGTAGATGGGGAAGGCTATGAATCCGAGCTTGAGTTAAGCTTTAAAGTCAATCCAAAGTCATTGAAGGTAATAATTCCTAGTGTACGAAAGTTAAAATGGGAATTGTAACTACACTCGGTAGTCGACCTGGTAGAAATTTAAGCTTCTACGTAATTCTCATTTAATACAAACTTACTTAAAAAAAGAAAATATGGTAGTTCCATAATTTCTCTCTTCCTGATATCTAGGATGTTCCTTAAAATCATGATCAGGATTATGCTCCATCACAAAAAGGCCATCCTCGGCGAGTAATTCATGCTTAAATATTTCGTCAGGAATTTCATCAAGAATAGGAAGTGGATATGGAGGCCCTGCAAAAATGTAATCATATTTTATTTTCACACCTCGGATAAACTTAAAAACATCCGATTTCACAATCTTAATGTTTTCTTCTATTCCTAAAACCTCTGCAGTTTTCTTTACAAAAGCAACACACCCACCAAATTTATCTACATAAGTTACATCTTCACAACCTCTAGAGATAAATTCGTAACAGTGATTACCCGTACCACCAAACAGATCAAGCATTTTAGTATCTTCGAAATATATTCTGTTTTGAAGGATATTGAATAATCCTTCTTTAGAAAAATCTGTAGTGGGTCTTGTAGGCCAGTTTTTTGCTGGTGGATTAAACCTTCTCCCTTTAAATTTACCTCCTATTATACGCATATCGATGTTGCAAATAGATCTAAATAATAATGTTGTTTGGCTTTGTATCTCAAATCTTTAACATTCAAGACTGAAGATTGCATAAAATTGATATTCCTAATATACCCTTGCAAAAGTTTATATATTGGTGATTCCATATCTACCTTACCTGACAACTCTAACGGAGATGATTCAGGATTAAGTTTCATTTCATTATATGCCAACTTAATAAAGTACAAATAATCATTCTCATGTACGCAATCAAACTGATTATAATATAAGAATTTTGTATCTTTTGCATACATCACATGCAATTTAGAATCATCGACACAAGCGATTAATTTACATGCGGAATACGGGTAATAATAATTCGCAAGGACAGTCGACAAGTGAAACTTTACATCTATTCGACCTAGCACCTTTGTAAGAAAAGCAGCGTGAGTCCTTGAATATCCATAATCTACGACAACTTCTTGATCTGTCAGCTTATCAAGAGCCACATCTTTATTTGCAAATGCAGGAAAAAACTGCTTTAAACCAGCTGCAGTGGATTTTTCATTATGTAAATATGGCTTTCCTGAATAGGCAACTTTCACATTAATTCCTTCAATAGAATAGATGTCTGATTTTATTTGTTCAATAATGTTTTCATCATCAAATGAATCTACTGTATAGTGTTTACATTCCAGTAACTGTCCATCCCGAGTGAATAGCCCATAAAAAAAACTGTCCGCCCCAATAACGGCAGACAGTATATCTGGTTTCAAACCAGTTCTATTTTTAAAAGAGATATCTATCATTATCTAGACCAACTACCTGCAAGACTTGGTTTGTTCATATCACCAAATTTTATGGTTACATTAGGATCGTACTTTGAATCGTATTTAGAAAACCTTGGGTCAGCAAATTCTCCCATGAAATTCTTCCATTTAGTTCCTACTTCTGTTACCCAAACATTTGTGCTTTGATAATCCATAGTATCCGAAGTGATTTCGAAATCCAAATTATTTGCATAAGGCACTTTGCTTAATGTTGCTAGATCAATCCCTAAAGATCTTATCGAATCTATAGCCGGAGAATAAGTGATTGTTTCTATAAACTTTTCAGAATTCTGTGGATCTTCTGGATCATTTGTCAGTTTTACGAAAGGAATACTATCATTAGTCATTGCATTTATCAACACATCAAAAGAAGGAGCATATTCGCCTGTCATTTTGAAGTAAATCTCTTGAGTCGTTCTAATATCCTCCAAGCTTTTTACAACTTTTGCCTTCCTTCTTTCTTTTTCTTCGCCAAAAGCAATAGGTTCTTTGATTGAACTATAAAGCATGAAAGCTAAAAGCCCTATCAGTAGTATTAGAAAAATATTGATTATAATTTTCATGTTTTACGATTTGTATTACTTTAAATTAAGTTAGTTTGATTAAGTAATGATACCATTTTATATCCTTACCAACTCCAAAGAAAATAAAAAGATGAAGGAAAAAAAAATTTACTTGATATAATATTTCACTTCCTTATAAATCCTTGGTAATAGAGTGAATATAAAACACGTATTTTATAATTCTTGAGTTAGATTTATATTCTAATATTAAGATGTACGTCATTTATTTTTTGGTGTGTACATTTGTAAAAACTTTTCAATTTTATGCCAATAATTCTAGCAATCGAATCTTCATGTGATGATACATCTGCCGCTGTCATTAAAGATGGTGTGGTTTTAAGCAATGTAACAGCGACTCAAACCATTCATGAGAAGTATGGAGGAGTGGTTCCAGAAGTTGCATCGAGAAAGCATCAAATCAATATTATCCCTGTTGTAAAAGCTGCATTGGATAAAGCCAATGTTGATAAAACTAAATTATCGGCAATAGCTGTCACCAAAGGGCCTGGACTATTAGGCAGTCTTATTGTAGGTGTATCGTTTGCCAAATCACTTTCTCTTTCGCTAAATATTCCATTAATAAATGTGAATCATATGAAAGCGCATATTTTGGCACATTTTGCAGAAGACCCGAAACCCTCATTTCCTTTTTTATGCCTTACTGTAAGTGGGGGCCACACGCAAATAGTAAAAGTCACAGCCCCCTTAGAAATGGAAATCTTAGGCACAACAATAGACGATGCAGCTGGTGAAGCATTCGACAAGAGTGGCAAAATAATGGGGTTAAAATACCCTGCAGGTCCAGAAATGGACAAATTAGCACAAAAAGGAAATCCTATCTTTGAATTTGCAGAACCTAAGGTGGAAGGTCTCAATTTTAGCTTTAGTGGACTAAAAACGTCAATTCTTTATTTTTTAAAGGCCCAATTAAAGAAAAATCCTCATTTTATAGATGAAAACCTAAATGATATCTGCGCATCAGTGCAATATCAGATTGTTTATATTCTGATTAAAAAGCTAAAGCAAGCAGCATCCGAAACAGGAATCACACAAATAGCAATTGCCGGTGGAGTATCCGCAAACAGTGGCTTGAGAAAAGCACTGGAAGTAACGGGAGATGAATTAGGATGGAAAACTTATATACCTGCCTTTCAATATTGTACAGATAATGCTGGCATGATAGCCGTCGCAGCCGAATTCAGCTATAAAGAAAAAAACTTCTCTGACTTAGACATGGTTCCAGAAGCCAGACTGAAAATATAAAAGGTCATCACTTTTATCAAGCAATGACCTTTTGATATCTCAATACAATTTATCCTTAAATACTTATACCCAACGTTAAATTCACAACATGTGGCTTAGCTTGGAAGCCAGCATCTCTTGTCCCATAGTTAATGTGCTGGCCCACTGTTTTGAAATTATTTTCGTACCTCACATCAATATGAAATCTTCCCGCATCAAGTCCAAGTGCAGTTGTAAATCCATAAGTAATCGCTCTATTATTATCACTATATCCACTAATAAAATCCAAAGCAGGCGTATATCCTGCTAATATATGTGCTACAGGTCCTACTCCTAATCTAATGTTTTCATGTGTAACTCCTGCCATCAGTTGAAAATCAATGAAGTCATATTTTTCGTATACCGTTTTAGACCCTTGTCCAAATTGCACAAATGATCTCACTTTATACTCTTGGGCATAATTAGAATAAGACAATTCTGCTCTGCCATAAAGGAAACCAAACTTCTGTTGGGCAAACAAACCATACGATTTCACAATATTTGATCCTTTGTATGTGATTTCGTGATTGATGTAGTCAAAGACTTCTCCAGAATAAGTTGTCTCATTAGGTGCTAGTGTAACTCCTAGTGAGGTCTTAACTCCTAAGGCGATTTGTGCATTTGATACAAGCGCAAAACAGAAAATTGCAGTAAATGTGAACAATATTTTTTTCATGAGTTTAAAGTTAAAATGTTTTTCTCTAATAAGTGTTATTAAAAGAGAATACAAATTTGAATATTTACAAGAATATATTCTAATAATACAAGTCAGTTTGTTAAGTGTTTTACAAATTTAAAACCATTAAACTATATAACCTACAAAATTATTGCACGCTAAAGATGAAATTGCACCTTTGACACAATATTATATTCTGCACTTATCAACATTAATAATTTCTCTATTATACATATTAAATTGCTAAAAAAGTTACCTACACTAAGCAAATCAGAATTATAAATGTCATATTACTATACCATAGATAGATAAAATGTACTATTCGCTGCATTTTGACATTCGATTTGGTTCTTTCATCTATTAATGATTTTATCTTATCGAAAAATGGAACCCACTTAGTAGAAATAGGAGTTATATTGAATGCATAAAGAAAAATCTAAGAAATATGTCAGATAAAAAGGTAAGTAACAAAACAGAAATGGCCAACAGTATAATTCATAACCATATGATTTGGTCCATGGGTGCAGGTTTTATACCAGTACCAATTGCAGATTTATTCGCTGTGGCAGCTATCCAATTGGATATGATAAGACAGATGTGTAAGATCTATGATATTGACTTCAAAGAAACGGAAGGCAAAGCTGTCATTACTGCATTGACAGGCTCAGGGTTCGCAAGACTTGGGGCAAGAGCAATAAAGTTCATTCCAGGTGTGGGCAGTATTTTAGGTGGAGTAACAATGGCCGTTCTTTCCGGAGCCTCTTCATATGCACTAGGTGAAGTATTTAAAAAGCATTTCGAAACAGGAGGAACATTTTTAGATTTTGACCCATCAAGGTTAAAAAAATACTACAACGAAAAATTTGAGAAAGGCAAAGAAATGGCTTCTAATATCCAAAAGGATAAAAAACAACAAGATGAAGTAATAAAAGTAAATGATAGTGTAACTCAGTTACAGAATCTTGCAAAAATGAAAGAAGACGGAATCTTAACGGATGAAGAATTTTCAACTTTGAAAAAGAAAATCATTGGTATGGATACTCCTGATGCAAAATAATCTTGCCTTTCTATTAAGAAATGCATTAAGAAGTCATATCATTCAAAAAAGCCTATCGAATTAAGATCGATAGGCTTTTTTCATTAGACTTAATGCGTCTATTTTATCTTACAAATTCCTTAGAAAGAAAAGAATTTTGCTCTAGCTCCACATTGTGCTACTCCATAAGATCCTATTCCCCAATTAAGTTCGAATACTAACCCAGCGAATATAGGTGCTGATTTCTGATATCCTTTATCTCCTGAATATATACCAGTTGCGTATGGGAATGGCTCATTACCAGCTGCCGGATCATCTTGTCCATTGATATCAGTAAATCCATACTCTATTCTAAGTCCGATTTGGCCGCTAAATGACTTATCAGTTCCAATAACGTTAACACCAAAACCAAGAACTCCAGAAATTTGTCTTTTGTTAAACTCTGTGAAGTCAGATAATTGACCATCTGCTCCTGTTCTTTCTACTCCTCTTAAGAAACCAATCTTAGGACCGATCTCGAAGAATCCTAAATTCTTAGCATTTCTAAAAAGAAAATATAAATCCATTGAATTCCACTTTATCTCTGGAGCTTCAGGATACCCATTTAGCCCTTCATAAGTAGTACCATTTTTGGCATACATCAATTCAATAGCTAGACCATTATAACCTCTGTTAATACCAACTTTCCCCCCGAAACTTACAGCATTACCAAAAGCTAACTCGTAATTAAGGTTACCATCATCGATAGCAGCCATATTAATTATATTACTACTACCGTACATTACTTTTAAAGCAGCATCAAACCATGCAATCTCCCTTTGAGAATAACTCAAAGTAGAAATAGCTAACAAACAAAGGATCAGAAAATTTCTCATTTTATCTTATTAGTTAATTAATAGTGTTGTTAATCTAAAACACAAGATATAAAGTTTTGTATCTAATATCTCAACAAACAGACATCCAATTATATAAATATGCTGCTTAGTTTACATTTTTGTTATAAAGTGACAATCCTAAAAACAACCAGCCCAGTATAAAAAACAAACCTCCAACCGGAGTTATCGGACCTAACCATTTATAATTCACTAACCCTATCAAGTCTCTAGTAGCTAGCAGATAAATAGATCCTGAAAAAAATAATATACCAACACAAAAACACCAAAACGAACGTTTCGCCCACTTCCCTTTTGATTTTTCCATTAAAAACCAAGCTAATGTCATGGCGAACAAATGATAAAAGTGATAAGACACACCAGTATTATATGTCGCTAACTTATCGGTTGGTAACAGTGCTTTCAAACTATGCGCACCAAAAGCTCCTAAAACAACTGCCAGAGCACCAATTACACCAATCAATAGTCCTAACTTATTCAAATTATGTCTCTCTTGCATCTTTTTTGTTACATATGAATCGACAATATCGTCATTTGGTAGAATAATATCTGCTTCAAGAACAAAACAAGCTTATATTTGCCACAAATTAGATTTAGATCTTTATATAAATAATGTTACATTATAAAACATACGAGCATAGCACATCCAATGAGTGGGTGACTTTTGTACATGGTGCAGGAGGTAGTTCATCTATATGGTATAAGCAAGTAAAGGAGTTTCAGAAATCGTTTAATGTGCTGCTTATTGACTTAAGAGGTCATGGAAATAGCAAAGGGATGGGATTGAAAAATATGTCTAAGTATACTTTTCGCAGCGTTTCAAATGATGTAATAGAAGTCATAGATCACCTTAAGATCAAATCTTCACATTTTGTTGGTATTAGTTTAGGCACGATCATAATTAGAGAATTAGCTGAAATAAGACCGAAAATTATTTCGTCTATGATTATGGGAGGAGCTATTATGAAAATGAATTTCCGTTCTCAATTGCTCATGAGAGCTGGTTTTTTTCTGAGATCATTGGTGCCCTATATTTTACTTTATAAGTTGTTTGCATTTGTTATAATGCCTAGAAAAAAACACAAAGAGTCTCGAAATTTATTTATTAGAGAAGCTAAGAAGTTATATCAGCAAGAATTTATCAAATGGTTTGGTCTTACGACAACGATCAATCCTATTCTTACTTTTTTCAGATCAAAAGATCCTCTTATCCCTACTTTATATGTGATGGGAGATGAAGATTATATGTTTTTACCTCCTGTAAAAATGACGGTATCTAAGCATGACTCAGCTAACTTAGCGATAATCGAAGATTGTGGTCACGTTGTGAATATTGATAAACCCGCTATCTTTAATACTATTGTTATTGATTGGATTAGGAAGAATTCGGCAGTGGCATAGGTAGCTATTACATTAGAATTATAGATATTCCCCAAGCTTTCCTTGCAGATCTGCTGCGCTCTTTTTCACTTCTACATCAAAGTGTTCCGAATCTCCGCCAGCATAGATGATTCCTCTTGACGAATTGATAAGAAGTCCACAGTCATTATTCATACCATTGCTTACAACTCCATGAAGATCACCACCCTGTGCTCCTATTCCCGGCACTAAGAAAAAATGTTCTTTTGCCATGTCTCTGACTTCTGCAAATGATTCTGGATGAGTAGCACCAATAACATACATAAGGTTTTCTGGACTCCCCCACGCTTGCGACTTCCTGATTACTGATTCGTAAAGTGGAGTATCTCCAGATTTTATCCTTTGGAAATCATTACTGCCTTTATTAGAGGTCAATCCAAGAAGGATCACCCACTTATCTTCGAATTCTAAGAAAGGTGACACTGAATCTATACCCATATAGGGAGCGACTGTTACAGCATCAAAATCGAAATACTCAAAGAAGGTTTTAGCATACATTTTTGATGTGTTGCCAATATCTCCTCTTTTGGCATCAGCGATTGTAAAAATATTATCAGGGATATAATCGATGGTTTTTTCTAATGATTCCCAACCTTTTGGCCCTAATGATTCGTAGAATGCGATGTTGGGCTTGTAAGCAACACAAAAGTCTTTGGTCGCATCAATAACTCTCTTATTGAATTCAAAGATAGGATCGTCGAAATTGTTGAGAAAAGTTGGGATCTTAGCTGGATCAGTGTCCAGTCCAACACATAAAAAAGATTTCTTTTGATTTATCTGGCGTATAAGCTCACTCCTGTTCATGAAAATATAAGTTCTGCGAATGATCTATAAATAGATAGATTTTGGTTTTAGAAGTAAAGTGCGTTTAAATCAAACCATTGATAGCCTCGATTGACTTTATTTCTGGGATCTTAGACTTCAGCGTTTGTTCTACTCCAGCTTTCATAGTCATAGCAGACATAGAACAAAACTCACAATTACCTAACCACTTGACCTTTACAGTCATATCATCTGTGATTTCTACTACTTCGATATCACCACCGTCCACCTTTAGGTGTGGCCTGAGAGATTCCAATGCAGCGTCTACTCTATCTTTTAATGCTTGTTGTTCTGTGGTTGACATATCTGCAAAATTAATATATTAATTAGCTTAAACTATATAAATGAAATATCTTTTGAAGGCTAGGTATTAAGTTAGCAACCGCAAGATGATTAATGGAACAGTGAATAGACACTTAAGATTCACTTTATTACTAATTTACCATTTTCACAACAGTCGTTGGACCTAAGACTTCATTTCGAAGTTGCACTTGACGTATAGTATTAAGTGCTAGATCTTCGAACTTTTGTTTGAGAGGATTCCCTTCTTGTGTAGAGACTGGATGGCCATTGTCTCCTCCTTCTCGGATTCCTTGTACCAGTGGAATCTGACCCAATAGTACTGATTTAGACATTTTCGCCAATTTCTTTCCTCCTCCTTCTCCAAATATGAGATACTTGTTATCTGGTAATTCTTTTGGGGTAAACCAAGACATGTTCTCTACTATTCCTAATATCGGTACACTCACATGATCGATCAAGAACATATTGATGGCTTTTACGGCATCTACTATCGCTACTTCTTGTGGTGTTGTGACAATGATAGCTCCCGTTATCGGTACTGTCTGTACTAACGTAAGTTGGATGTCTCCTGTCCCCGGCGGAAGGTCAATGATTAAGTAATCTAAATCTGGCCAGATACAATCATTGATAAATTGCTTTATAATCCCTCCTAATCTCGGACCTCTTAGAACTACAGCCTGTTCTGGTTCTACAATGAATCCTACCGACATAACTTTCACTCCATGCGCTTCGAGAGGCACTATCTTATGTTTGCCATACAGCATTTCGATCTTTGGTCGTTGACCTTGCAGCCCCATCATAGTAGGGATACTTGGACCATAGAGGTCTGCATCAATTAGTCCAACTTTTGCTCCTTTGTTTGCTAGAGATATAGCTAAATTCACCGCAACAGTAGACTTTCCTACACCACCTTTTCCAGATGCTACTGCGATTATATTTTTCACTTGAGGAAGTGCTCTTGTTTTTTCGGCTCCTGCAGGGCCACTACTCTTCATGTGTATGTGCACCTGTGCTTCAGGATATACGGTTTGAATCGCATGCATGCAAGCAAAATTAAGTGTTTGCTTTACTTGACTATCGGTAGAAGTAAGTTTTATGGCAAATGAAACATTGTTTCCATCTACTTTGAAGTCTTCGATCATTTTTACAGACACGATGTCTTGACCTGTGTTTGGATCTTTGACAGTACGTAATGCTTCTAAGACTTTATTGTTATCTAAACTCATAATTAGGATTATGCTGCGAAATTAATGGATATTCTAATCAAAACACAATTGAAGGAGGATGGTTTTGGAATTAGGGTTAATCGATTAAACCAATATACCTTATGAAAAGATCATTTCTATCTTTTGAAATCTTGAGCTCTGCTACTTACTCTCCAAGATTTAGCAAAAGTAAAATCAAGGCCTTTATCATTTATTAGCAATGTATCATTCATTCTTAACCTTCCTAATTTGATTTCGTCCATTAAAATAATTTGGCCTTCTTTTCTTTTATACTTCCCATATGCTATTGACGTTTTAAAAATATCAGTGTTGCGAGACTTGAATGTGTTATCTTCTCTAAAATCTATACTGATACCTGTTTCATCAAAGTATTCTACTGAATAAACGATTGGTGACCAATTTGGAACAATATCAAATAAGAAAATTACACAAAAAACAAAAGCAAGAACACCCAACCAGCGCACTAAATTTGAAAAGTATTTATTTATGAAAATTACCTTATAATATGATGGGATTACAATTGTAAAAAATGACAACACAATAAAAATTGGTCCTGCGATCAGAGTGGACAAATCTATACTTGAAGATATATAATCATGCATTATGAAGCCTCCACACAATACACTACTTAATAGAAAAACGAACCAAATGAATTTCACTGTGCCTCTGAATGTCGGATATGATGTCTTAAATGAATCTTCTTTTTTGACTTCCTTACTAAAATTCGACCTCATATCAATTATAATTTTGATTATCAATATGATACAAATATCGAACTAAAGTAATTCCTAACACTAAGCAGGTTATTATTCGTTGGACATAAACCAGAATTTGAAACTTGACTATACAGAAAACTAAACCTGAGCCCTCACTTCCTAGTTAAGTTGCAAATTCTACAAAACCCACCACCCTACTTCTTCACCAACTCCCGAATCTTAATCCCAAACCCTGCAAAAATCAATGTCATTATTGGACTCAACCAATTAAAAATAGCGTAGACAAAATACTCTCCAACTCCTACACCAAGAACACCAGCCTGATATGCACCACAAGTATTCCATGGGATCAACACTGACGTAACAGTTCCTGAATCTTCTAGTGTTCTACTTAAATTTTCGGGAGCAAGCCCTTTGTCTTCATATGCCTGTTTGAACATTTTTCCTGGAATCACAATGGCAAGATATTGATCACTTGCCACCACATTCAAACCAATGCAACTTAATACCGTACTTGAGAATAGTCCAAATGTTGATTTTGCAACAGACAATAAAGCTGTAGTAATCCTAGACAACGCTCCAATACCATCCATAACACCACCAAAAACCATGGCGCAAATAATAAGTAAAATTGTCAAAAGCATCCCCATAATACCGCTTGCAGTGAATAGATCATTGAGCGTAGCATTGTCAGTAACGATCGCTACATCAGTTGTGATAGCTGTAAATAAAGCTCCAATGTTTGTAGATCCAATCATTCCCAACACTTCAGGTTGAAACATCAGTGCGAACACAACCGCTAGAAGCACTCCTGCACCTAAAGCAATCAGAGGTTTTGTCTTCAAAATTATCAAAACCACAACACCAACTGGCACTAAAAACAACCACGGGGTAATATTAAATGTAGCATCTATTGTTGTCAACAATCCACTGATATTAGCACTACCAGAAGTATCGATACTAAAACTTAAAATCGAAAAAACAATAAGTGTTATGATAATCGTTGGCACAGTGGTGAAACTCATATATTTTATGTGTGTAAAGAGATCAGTACCTGCCATTGCCGGAGCAAGGTTTGTTGTATCACTAAGAGGAGACATCTTATCTCCGAAATATGCACCTGAAATAACCGCACCTGCAATCATTCCTGTAGGTATTCCTAATGCTCTTCCGATTCCAATCAATGCTATCCCTACAGTTGCCGAAGTAGTCCACGAACTACCTGTTGCTATGGATATGATAGCCGCTATCACTACTGAAGCTGGCAAAAATATTTCTGGACTCAAGACTTGTAGTCCATAATAAACCATCGCTGGTATGACACCACTAACTAGCCATGTACCAGCTAATGCACCTACCAATATTAATATACAAATGGGAAGAAGTACACTTTTTAGATTCTCCCAAATCTCAGCTATCATCGTGGCAACTGAAGTTTTGTTAAACAATCCTACTACAGCTGCAATTGCTGCACCAACAAGTAAGATATACTGATTCGAATAATCTCCGAGCCAAGCGCCATCTCTTCCAAATATATTGTACGCCAACAATGCCATTAAACAAACAACAGGTATCAATGCCTCCCATATATTCAATTGAATATTCTCTACTATATTCTCATCCTGTCTTTGGAGATTCTTTTTTTCGTGGCTTGCCATATCCTATATTAGATTTTGTATCGTAATGATACGATATTGAGATTTGATCTACAAATCTAAATCTGAATCAAGATGAAAATATAGTTGAATGAGCTTTAGATTACTCACTTTTATAAACTAGTTGAATCATGAACAAGTATGTTTCATTTATACTGTCGCTCCTAGAGAACTTAAATTCTGCAATCATAGGTAACGATAAGTTGAAACCCATCGCTTTCGAAATGGCAGCCATCAAGGTCTTTTGCTAGCATGATCTTAAATTATGGTTTTAAAATAAAAGATCGCTATATTAATAATTTAGTCATACAATTAGATTTTCGTCTTAATACCTAAATCTTTGGCATGTTCTTCGGATACAAAAAGCCCTTCCACAATTAATGCAGAAGGGCTAGATATTTCATTTATCTCTACTTGTTATTATTCAATTCAATGCATATCCAACCTTACTTTTATTTTTTTCGGTCTTTACACTTGCCAATCAATTGGCTCCTCGCCTCTCCCTTCCAGCACCTCATTCACTCCAGAAAAATGATGATTCCCAAAAAATGCATTGCCCGCTAAAGGTGATGGATGAGCTGATTCAAAAACATGATGCTTTGTTGTATCAATGAATTTCTTTTTTCCCTTAGCAAAACCTCCCCACAGCATAAAACAAATACCTTCCTTCTGATCAGATATAGCTTGAATGACCGCATCTGTAAAATGATGCCAACCAATTTTTGAATGAGATGCAGGATTTCCCGCTTCTACTGTCAGTATTGCATTGGGCATAAAAACACCTTGTTTAGCCCAAGATGATAAATCGCCATGACTTGGAATAATGCAACCTACATCAGCTTGCAATTCTTTGTATATTCTATTTAGAGATCTGGGAGGTTTGATACTAGGTTTTACAGAAAAGCAGAGACCCATCGCTTGACCAGGTCCATGATATGGGTCTTGACCTAATATTACAACTTTCACCTTATTAAATGGGGTCAAATTAAATGCATTAAAAATCTCATTCCCAGGAGGATAGACAACTTTACCTTCCGATATACTTTTTAATATGCCAGCTTTTATCATTGGAAAGTAGGGTTTAGAAAATTCTTCTTTGAGAACTCCTTTCCAAGATGCTTCTATGTTTACCTGCATTTTCTGAATCTGTTTAGAAACTAGCCTATTCTATTCTTTTTTCGCTGTTCTTTCGCATGCACCATCGCAATTACCATAAAGATTAAGAGAATGATGTGTTATTTTGAACTTTAATATATCGCCCATCATATCTTTGATGCCTTGCAGACGTGGATCACAGAATTCTAATACTTTACCACAGTCTACACATATCAGGTGATCGTGTTGTTTGTAGCCATATGATTTCTCATACTGAGCAAGGTTCTTACCGAATTGGTGCTTTGTCACAAGGTCACAAGTAACCAGAAGCTCTAAAGTATTATATACTGTAGCCCTACTAACCCGATAGTTTTGATTCTTCATGTGGATATAAAGTGCCTCTGCATCAAAATGATCGGTCCTACTATATATCTCCTCTAGTATAGCATACCTTTCAGGTGTTTTACGAGACTTCCCTTTTTCAAGATGAGTAGTAAAAATCTGTTTTACCTCTTCAATCAACTTCTTCTTTTTATCTTCTAATGTTAGATTCACTTCCATTCTACTCAGGTTTGTCTATTCTAGTAACAGTTGAAACACCTTCTAGTTTTTCAACTGATCTCATGACCAAATTTAGTTGATTTTTATTAATAACAACTACACTAACCTTCCCTTCGAAATATCCCTCAACTCCATCGATACTAAATGACCTTATGTTTACGCCTAGTTTATTACTTATTTCATTGGTTAATGCTTGGATCACACCAATTCCACTGTCCACTCCAGTAATCATAAGATCTACAACGAAGTTATTTCCAACTTGGTTTGCCCACTCAGCTTTTAAGACTCTATATCCATAATTAGCAAGTAAATGAGTTGCGTTAGAACAATTCTGTCGGTGTATCTTCATCTCTAAATTTGCGTTGGTGTATGCAAAAATATCATCTCCTTGTACAGGTGAGCAGCATGTCGCGAATTCATACTTGAAGAGATCGACTGGCTCACCGTTTACCAATATATTAGATTTATTCGATCCTGGTTTAATTCTTACTTTCTCTTCTTTTTCTGGTGAATCGTCATAAATTTTGTTCTTGACTACAATAAACTTCCCATTTTCAGTAGGAATATTCTTAAAATCAGTCACCTTGATTTTCTCTTGAGCAACTGCTATGCAGAAATCAGGTCTATTTCTAAATCCGTAATGTTTTACTAAGAAATCCATATTCTCTTCAGAAAGAAGCTTCATGTTTTTGAGCTTTCTTTGGATGGCCTCCTTGGCAAGTTCACCTTCTTTACGTTTTTCTTCTTTCATGGAAGACCTGATCTTTGATCTTGCCTTTCCAGTAACAACCATTTTCAGCCATTCTTCATTTGGCTTTTGGTTTTTACTTGTAGTAATGGTAACCTGATCACCATTCTCTAGCATTTGTCCCATTGGAACTAGCTTATTATTGACCTTTATAGCAACCGCTCTATACCCTAAATCAGAATGAATATCAAATGCAAAATCTAATGCTGTGGCACCTTTAGGTAATATTCTCATATCTCCATTTGGTGTAAAAGCATATACCTCTTCGTTGAATAGGTTTGTTTTAAAGTCATTGATAAACTCTAACGCATCGGTGTGCTGTGTGTCCAGAATATCCCTCACATTTTCTAACCAGGTATCATAAACTGAGTGATCATCTTTTACACCTTTATATTTCCAGTGAGCTGCAAAACCACGTTCAGCGATTTCATCCATTCTTTCACTCCGTATCTGTACTTCTACAAATTTCCCGTCTGGCCCAATAACTGTAGTATGAAGGGATTCGTATCCATTTCCTTTAGGTGAGGTGACCCAATCTTTGAGACGCTCTGGAATTGGCTTATATACATCCGTAATAATAGAATATACTTGCCAACAGATGCTTTTTTCATCCTCTATCGGAACATCAACAATTACCCTCACGGCAAAAAGGTCATAAATCTCTTCAAAAGGGATTCCTTTTGTCTTTATCTTATTATAAATAGAATGAATAGCCTTTGGTCTCCCTAATGTTCTGTAGAGTACTTTCGTGGCTATCAACTTTTCATTGATTGGCGCCAGAAACTTATCAACGTATTCATTCCTACCTTCCTTACTTTCGTTAAGTTTCTTCCTAATATCTTGATAAGTTTCAGAGTCTGATATTTTCATGCAGATATCCTGAAACTCTGTTTTTACAGAATAAAGTCCTAATCTATGGGCAAGTGGAATATATATGTAACTAGTCTCAGCAGCTATTTTCAGCTGCTTATGTTTTGGCATAGAACCTATCGTCCTAAGATTATGTAGTCTATCTGCCATTTTGATAAGTACAACCCTCACATCTTCTACAAGTGTACTCAGTACTTTTTTGAAGTTTTCCGCTTGAGGACTTGCAACATTATTACTTTCCTTATTATATAAACCATCAAGCTTTGTCAGGCCATCGACGATTTTACTAATCTTAGAACCAAACAGTTTTAGTATTTCGTCCTGTGTGACAGGCGTATCCTCAACTATGTCATGCAATAGTGCACTAATCACAGCGGTAGGGCCAAGACCAATCTCTTGATAACAAATACGTGCTACTTCAATTGGGTGAAGGATATAAGGCTCTCCTGATTTTCTTCTTTGATGCCTATGCGCATGATTCGCCAATTCAAAAGCTTTTTGAAGATTAGCTTTATCATCACTTATCAAGCTTGTTGCCATACTTACGAGAAGTTTTTCAAACTCACCATGGATTACTTCTTGTTCTTGATCTGTTATAGATAACGTTTCTGCCATATTATTGAAAAATATTATAAGGAATGCAATTTATGACTAATCATCGTATAACCGATGGAAGATGGGATAAATTCCAAATATCTAGTTCAATAAGATCTCTAATCTATGAAAAAACATAAAAATATTTATAATTCACTCCAAAAGATAAAGCCACACTCCTTTGAGCGTGGCTTTAAACTATTTACTACTAAAATCAAAACTTTTTCCTTATAGCTATTTTGGGTTTTAATACTGATCTTTTTTAGAAATACATCCCAACATTAAATGTCAAATAATTGAGGGTCGACTTAATGGGTAATTTCTTTCCCGCATATTTATAATCATCACCTACTTTGGCAAATGAATGCTCATATTTCATTCCTACTCGAAGATGTTTCCCGATATCGACTCCTATGCTTCCTAGAAATCCTGTTTGCAAGTCCCTCTTCTTTTCTTCGATATGGTATCCTTTCAATTGACCTTTACTTTGACCTGTTTGAAAGTTAAATATAGGCCCAGCTCCTAATCTTAAAATACCAATTTTCACGCCTCCAGTAATGGGAATATGTATTACAGAGCTTGTCTCTTCCACATAATTCATAGGTTCGTCTATTTTTAAAAAATTCTGGACTGAGAATGTGTATGCATTCTTACGATAATGTACTTCTGCACTTCCGAATAATGGTCCAAAATCTGAAGTAAGACTAATACCTACAGACGGCAAATTCTTAGATTCTAAAAAAGCAATTTCCATAGCCTTTCTACCTTCAGGCGTTCCTAATATTTTTGAAGTTGATTCTCCTAATGAGACACCATAAGACCCTACTACTCCTAGTCTTAATTGAGAAAATGCGGTATGTCCAATAACGATGAATGCTGCAATTATTATGATTTTTTTCATAGCTGTATGTATTTATTGTAATGTGTTAGTGTGCGTGTTTTTTATTTTGGCATAGAAATGGCTCTCGCGTGATTGACCACTTTCGACTTGTTTCTGTATCAACTTACTTTATCGGGTACTTATTAGGAGTCGTAATTGACTTATCTTTCCCCTTTGATTAATTACCGAACATCATATATCAAATTCGGTTAATGATATTACGATTATTCTCCACAAATGGTTGGTGCTTCTTCGCAATTATCTCTTTTTTTAACCGCTACTATTTCAATATTATCCCAAGTAGCAGCCTTATCCAATTTTGAATTGTCTCCAAAATCATAACATCCACTTCCGCTAGAAGCGCAAGATGAGAAAAATGCTGTGATGGCTATAGCGCATAGAAATTTAGTTACGTACTTCATAGTTTCGTTAGTTTTACAAATTATTAAAAGTTGTTTTTATTGCTTTCCAAACTTCCGATTGGAACTTTACTCTCGGCGTACGAAGTGGATATAATTGTGTAATTGCTTCGTACATCTATATAATGTCTTTTACTGCCAAAATGTGACGTGGTAAATGCTAAAATATTCTTAAAATAATGACGACGACAATTAATCTTGGTGAATTACCACGACAAATTAAAACATAACATACTGTTTATCTTCGTTTTACACATAATAATCTATGAATATCTTGTGTGAAAATTATTTTCATTATTTTCGTAAACAAATAGTAATTATAACAAAAAAACAAAAAAGTCCCCTTTCAGAAGAAATGAATAATGAACTTAGATCAAAACAATTTGTATCCTCACCGTCGATAAATAATGAAATTCTAAACCCCATTCACTCACAATAGTTATCAGGAGTAACTCTAGTAGAGAAAATAGCAATCCGCATACTGCTAAAGGTTTCGCTGAGGCACTAGTTAAACGCTGAAAAAATGCTGTTCCTGATAACTTTCAGGATTAGAATAATACTTTTCAAAGGAATTATCATTATGATCTTAAACACTTCCTTATATATTTACATAAAATTCGAATATTTTGATCAAGGGAAATAATATACATAAGTCATACGGAGATCTTCATGTACTGAAAGGAATTGACTTAAATGTACAAAAAGGAGAAATCGTGAGTATTGTAGGAAAGTCAGGTGCAGGCAAAAGTACCTTACTTCACATACTAGGCACGCTCGATGAATCTGACAAAGGTCAACTATGGATCGATGATGTAGAAGTATCAAAATTAAATCAGAAAGAAATATCAAATTTTAGAAATAAGAAAATTGGTTTTATTTTCCAGTTTCATCATTTACTAAATGAATTTACAGCCGCAGAAAATGTAGCTATACCAGCCTTTATTGCAGGCGAGCCAAAAGAAAAATCACTCAGACGGGCAAAAGAATTATTGGACTACCTAGGATTAGCGGAAAGGATATCACACAAACCAAACGAACTATCTGGTGGTGAGCAACAAAGAGTTGCGGTAGCCAGAGCACTTATGAATGAACCATCTGTGGTATATGCTGACGAACCCTCAGGGAATCTAGATAAAACAACATCCGAAGATTTGCATAACTTGTTGTTTCAATTGCGTAAAGAAATGAACCAGACCTTTGTAATTGTCACGCATAATGAAGATTTAGCTGCATTGAGTGATCGAACTATAACTATGGAGGATGGTCAAATTAGGATTTAATACCGACGACAATTGCAATTAGGCATATTTTTAGATGCTTAAGTCAATGTGAATGGGTATTACAAAAAACTAACAATCATATTCTGAAAAACATTGGGACAATTTTGCTTATGGAAGATAAAACAAACACTGCTACTAACCAAACCTCCCAAGGCAGTGAAGACCGACTATTTAAAATAAAGGCTTATATCAAGGTTTTTTTGAAAGACGCCCTCGACCTCGAACATGGAGTAGACAAGTTACTCACCATCAACGAAATAAAAGGCAAAAATTCAATGAGTGGTGCCAATGCATGGATGCTTATGTGTAGCATCGTGATCGCCTCTGTGGGCTTGGACATGAATTCTCCTGCCGTGATTATAGGTGCCATGCTTATCTCTCCATTAATGTCTCCTATACTAGGAATGGGACTCGCAGTCGGTATCAATGATCAGGAAACGCTCAAAAAGAGTCTTGCTCATTTTGGGATGGCAGTGGCAATCGCATTGATTACATCTACCATTTATTTCTCTCTCACTCCGTTGGGAGAAGAAACACCAGAAATATTAGCAAGGATAAATCCAGGACCGTTAGATATAATGATCGCATTTTTTGGTGGAATTGCAGGTATTGTCTCAATTGCTAGGAAAGATATCTCTACAACACTTCCAGGAGTAGCCATCGCAACAGCTTTAATGCCGCCACTATGCGTGACAGGTTTTGGTATAGCGAAAGGATTTGGAGACATAGCAATGTATTCGCTTTTTCTGTTTTTTATCAATACCGTTTTTGTGTCATTTGCCACTTATATCATTGTAAAGTTTGTTTTGCATTTTCCACAGAAAGACTTTGCTGATGCAAAAGACAAAAAGAACAGTACTATCTACATAGCACTCTTTTTACTAACTATTGCGATAATCTCCTACTTCCCATTCCGGAGATTATTAGAAAACAGAGATCAGTTCAAGAAAACTGAACTGCTTATTGATCAGGTATTTAAAAATAACAGGGAGTTATTTGATGGTAAAGAATTAATAGCAAGTGGAGATAGTTCAATCCTTATATTAAAAGTATATGGCGATGGAAAAGAATTCATGACGGATGATAATTTTGCATCTATTTGTAAAAAAATAGGACTCAAAAACACAGCAGTGCAAATCGTTCCCACTACTAATATCAATAAAGAAGATATTACCGGCCTTCGAAAGGAAATTCTTACTGTCCAAGATGCAACGAAACAACTTAATTTCATTAAAGAAAAGAGTAGTGATAATGATCAAGTAATTACAGCACTAAAAGAACAATTGGCCACTTTTATAATGCAAGACGATCTGTTTAAAGAACGGACGGGCTTTATAAAAGCTATCTATCCTGACGAAATAGCTAGTGTGAGTTATGCCCGCGGACAATCAAATGACTTCGCCGAAATTAAGGAAGATATACCTATGTATGTCATCGACTGGATCAAGAAGGATAATAATTATAAAGAGAAACAAGAGGTCATTCAGAGAGTGTTAATGACTCAGAAGGACATGGAAGATGTTAGGGTGATTCATAATTATTAAGATTAAAAACGTCAAGCCCACTTACTTGTGCTTAATACCGCCTCTGGATAATTTTTTCCTATTTGCACTTTATACTTAGAGAGATTTTTTTGATCTAAAGTATCAATTGCAAACAAATATTCACTAGGCACATCTTTCAATTCTGGTATCCAGAATTTAACATATTCTCCAGATGAATCATATCTTTTTGCTTGTGAGATAATGTTGAAATACCTATCTTCTCTAGGGTCAGCGCCCACTCCAGCGATATAATTCCAATTACCATAATTGCTACATGGATCATAATCAATTAGAAGAGATTCAAAGTACTCGGCTCCTTTTACCCAATTAAGATTTAGATCTTTCACTAAGAAACTAGATACATTCTGCCTTCCTCTGTTAGACATAAATCCTGTGGCATTTAACTCTCTCATATTGGCATCGATGAACGGTATCCCTGTATTACCACTCGCCCATTTATCAAATAGAGAACTATCCTCCTCCCACTGAATTGGCGTATTTTCCTTAGTGCCTGCTTGCTGAAATATTGCATTTCCGAATTTCTTACCTGTAAGTCTAAAGAAGTCTCTCCACATCAATTCGAAAAACATCCAATAGGTGCTTTTGTTCTTAGTACGTTCGGTTTCGTATTTCTTCAATTCTGAGTAGATCATCTTTGGGGATAGACAACCTTGAGCTAGCCAAGGACTGAATTTAGAACTAAAGTCTCTGCCTAATAACCCGTCTCTTGTTTCTTTGTAATCCGCTATCAGATCTCTGTCCCACAGATAATATTTGAGTTGATTAAGCGCTTCTGTTTCACCCCCCTTCCAAGAGTATCCGCCTTTATCGTTTGTTTCGAATGCTTCATGTCCTAAGTCAGGCAATGAAGGCACATCTCCGTATTCTACTGCGATACTTAACTGATTAAAGCGATCAGTTGGGGCAGACAATGGCTCTCTAACTGGGATAAACTTTTCTACTTCTTTTCTAAACTGAGTAAATATGTCAGGCGTATGTGTCACTGGAAACGGCAGATCCGCTGTATAAAATAACATCTTACCTCTAGAGTACCTTATCTCCTGTCCTATAGCCCAAAGATTATTTTCTAAAGCATCTTGTACATCTACCTCTTCTTGAGTTCGTTCTCTGTTACAAAAGACCCAACTAGACTTCACCTCACTTGCTAGACTGAGTAATTCATCTTCTGGTTTGCCAATTCTTATGTATAAATCTGATCCTAATTCCTGGAGCTTTAATTTGAGATCGAGCACAGATTCTATAATAAATTTAGCTCTGAATTTTCCAGTTTTAGCAAATCCATGTTTTGTGTGACCCATAAAAACCCTTGGATCAAAAATATAGGCAGGGATAATCTCTGCCGCCGATTGGATAGCATCCAATAAAGCTTCGTTGTCATGCAATCTAAGATCGTTACGAAACCACACAATTGCTCTTCTATTCTCATTACTCATTGGGACAAAAATTTACAAAATGGAATAAATCAAAAATACGATATCTCACCCATTTTTCAACTTATTAAACAACTGTAAAAGTAATTGGTTTTCTGAATTTTACAATCCAAGGTAAAAA
Organism: uncultured Saprospirales bacterium; assembly: GCA_963975265.1. GTDB lineage: Bacteria > Bacteroidota > Bacteroidia > Chitinophagales > Saprospiraceae > CAJXUU01. Next base: position 23,372 of record CAXBGT010000002.1, on the reverse strand, counting down.
AATGATGTTCTAAAAAAAAATAGACTGCAGAGTCAATGGATAACATCATCATTGCATCGATTGGGAGAATTCTTTGAAATGCCACTATAATGTAAAAGAAAAGAGATAACAGCAATTGGGCAGCTAGTAAAGACTAAATTTGCAACAGATTGGAACACTATAATGTTATAAATAGATCGATGATAATTTAACTACTGTATTATGAAAAGAATTGTATTGTTTCTCTGCCTCGTTGGACTATTCACTTCCTGTAGAGATAAATCGACACTAGAAAAAGAAGTAATGAATGTCCACGATGAGGTGATGCCAAAGTTGGGTGAGCTAAATAAAGATAAAAAAAAGCTGCAAACTATCCTAGCGAATTCAACTGACGAATCTGTTAAAACTACGCTACAAGAAGCAATTACTTCATTAGAAAAAGCAGATGAGGGTATGATGGATTGGATGGCAGAATATAAACTACCGAGCGACATTTCTTCTCAGGAAGTTTATCTCAAAAATGAAATGATGCGCATTACTAAAGTAAAAACTGATATGCTCCAAAGCATGAGCAATGCTAAACTTCTTCAAGAAAAATATAAGTAACTATGAAATTTAATATAGCTATATCTACAATATTGATTGGACTAATTTTGATAAGCTGCAATGATAAAACTCCGACATTATTACCAAAATTAGGACTCAAAACAGTGATCGACGGCAAAGAAGTGGATCATGTGGTAAAGGACTGGGCATTTTTAAATACTGACAGCGTAACTGTAACCAATAAAGATTTATCCGATGTTGTATATGTTTCAGACTTCTTTTTTAGATCATGCCCAACTATTTGCCCAAAAGTAGCTAGAGAGATGAAACGAGTTTATACAGAATTTGAAGATAATCCTCAAGTGAAATTTGTTTCCTTCACATTAGATCCAAAAAGAGATACTCCACAAAAGCTAAAGGAATATGCTGCAAATTTGCAAGTGAACACAGACAAATGGTGGTTTCTTAATGGTGACAAAGATGAAACTTATGACCTCACTACAGAATATCTACAAATTGGATTTGAAGATAATGAAGCACCTGGTGGATTCAACCACAGTGGAAAACTAATTCTTACAGATAAAGCTGGTCATTTAAGATCGTTCTCAGAAGGGACTGATCCTGATGAGACTCCAAAGTTGATAAGAGACATCAATACATTACTCAAGGAATATGAAGGCAAAAAGTAGATCTGTTTATACATTAGTAGTGCTCGTTCTTTGCTTGTTTGCCTTGTCAAGCTGCGAACAGGAGACCTATATGCAGGGCAAACGACTATATGAAGCGCATTGCAACAACTGCCACATGGAAGATGGAATCGGGTTGGCCAAATTGATTCCGCCATTGGCAAATTCCGATTATTTAAAAGACAATCAAGACAAAATAGCTTGTATCCTTAGGAACGGACAGACCGGAAAAGTCACTGTAAATAATGTGATATACGATCAAGAGATGCCCGGCAAGAAATATACTGAAGTGCAAATAACTAATATCATCAACTATATCAACCATGCTTGGGGTAACAATTATGGAGTGGTTAGTCTAGAAGAATCTACAAAGGCAATAAGAAACTGTAACTAAACCATCTTGTCTGCACAACTCGAACTGGCAAATGCATTAGGCTTGGCCTTGAATGTAAATCCCATACCTAATATATACCCCATTGCTTCTTTTAAGGCTACATTGGATGGAAACTCAGGATCTGTATTGATATCAGCATGGACCTCTAATTCTACCTTATACTTATCTAAGATATCACAAAGTGAATAAGCTACTGTGACAGATCGAGCGACTTCTGTTATCATCCTTTCTTTGATTCCCATAGTTTGCTGCAACGAATCTGAAGATATAAACATAAAGCCTCCTCTCTTCTCTCGTAAAAACACAATAACAGTAGCAATTTCTATTATTTCCCCTTTCACTTGACTATCCGTTCCGATACAGACTTTCAACTTGTTACCTAAACTATGTTCTTTCTTAATAGTATTAGTAACTGATTCCTTAAGATTTGCCCCAAGAGCATCCCCATTTAATCTTCTCCACCTAAATTCATTCTCCATGACATGTTTGGCATTTTAATTAATTCACAATATAATAATTTACAAATTCAAATATATACAAAGATCTACAAAAACCACAACGGAGTTGTTCTAAGCTGCATTGCACAATGTGATTTTTTATTTGAAATTCACCTTAGATTGCCCTAACTCTTTCTGCGGAATCGGAGGGAGCGCTAAATTGCTGAGTGGCCTTCAATTACTAAAACTTTTAGGTTCCAAACTTTAACGAAAAGTCACAATTAACACTACTACTGCTTCGTGTTTTGTGAAATTCTACACACTTATTTACTGGGCCTACCCATATTGAAGTTCTACAGGCTACTCATTATAATAACTACGGCGAACTTCAGTAGTTAAACATCATCTACAAAGTGCTTTATTTCCTGTTCCCTAGCAAATCTGGCTTTGTTATATATTTCAGATTCACCTAACGGCACTGACAGTGATTCGAAACCATTCCCTTTTAGCATTCGAGCTATAAATACTATTTGTCCCACATGATATGCATAATGGCTGACTTGTCTTATAATCGCATCATGTAGTGTACAGCCCATATTTCTGATATAAATAATAGTCCCTAAGTTCTTATCCGAAACATCCTCAAGTGTATCTTCTAATGTTTCCCACCCTCGATTCCAATATTCTATTAATTCTGCCTTGGATGAAAAGGTATTAATGAACTCATCATCTCTATTTCGCCATGATTTTTCGCCATCCGATTCAAAAATATTAGTCCACCGAGAAAGCATATTACCTGCCATATGTTTCATAGTCACAGCAATAGAATTACTCTCTGTACTAGGCGCTTCGAATAGTTGTTCTTCCGATATTTGTTCTATCGCTTTCTCTGCCAACGAACGATAGTATTGAAGCTGTTTCTGGTATGCTTCTATTTTTGACATGGAATTAGATTTTCTTCTATAACGAATGACAATAAATAAATATATCTCTATTCGTAAGATTGGCCTTAAAATTAAACAAATGAAGTACATTTGCACATTAGCAAGTGCAAGAGATACATGAGAATATTTAGGGATATCAAAGAACTCCCCAATTTTAAGAATGCTGTAATTACAATTGGATCTTTTGATGGAGTACATCGAGGCCATCAAAAGATAATAAAAAGGATCAACCATCTCGCAAATGAGATTGATGGTGAGAGTGTTATTATTACATTCGATCCACATCCTCGAAAGATCATATATCCTAAAGATGATACGCTTGTTCTACTCAATACACTTGATGAAAAAATAGACTTGATCGAAAGGTTTGGTGTAGATAATTTAGTCATTGTTCCATTTTCTGTAGAATTTTCGCAGCAACCTCCAAGAGAATATATTGAACGATTCTTGCTGAATAATTTTAATCCATCTTACATAGTTATTGGATATGATCACAGGTTTGGTCTTAATCGAGAAGGAAACATCGACCTTCTGGCAGAATATAGTACTGAGCACAATTTTAAGGTCACCCAGATCAAAAAACAAGAACTAGAAGATATAACGATCAGTTCATCAAAAATCAGGGATGCAATAAAAGAAGGAGATATTGAAGAAGCAAATCAATTCCTAAATCATAAATATAAGATCTCAGGAGTCGTCAGTCACGGTGATAAAATAGGGAAAACGATCGGCTATCCTACTGCTAATATCAAAGTAGAAGAAAAAAGTAAACTCATTCCTCAAGAAGGTGTGTATGTTGTCAGTTGTGATATAGAAGGGTTAGAAAAAAATGGTATGATGTACATTGGTACACGCCCAAGTATCTCAGGTGTAATTCACAAGCAAAAAATAGAAGTAAATATCTTTGACTTTAACGATGATATTTACAACAAACCAATAGAGGTTTCAGTATTGAGAAGATTAAGAGGAGATCAGAAATTTGATTCACTGAATGACCTAAAAGATCAATTAGCAAAAGATGAAATTGCAGCAAGGGAGTCTTTAGATACTTCTTCAGTTGACATACAATCTCAAGATAAGGTCTGTGTCGCCATCCTTAATTGGAACGGCGAAGAGTACCTAGAATCTTATCTCCCTCAAGTATTATATTCTTCTTCTGAACCTATCAATATTGCTGTAATAGATAATGCTTCTGATGATGAGTCAGTAGCCTATGTACAAGATTGGCATCCAGAAGTTCAATTGATCCAGCTTCCAAAGAATTATGGTTTTGCTGAAGGCTATAACCGAGGCTTGAAATATATCGATTCCAAATATACTGTCATCCTTAACTCAGATGTAAATGTAAAAACCGAATGGCTAGATCCTATCATAAAAGCAATGGATGAAGATCCCCAGTTGGCAATTTGTCAACCTAAGATACTCAGTCTAGAAGAAAAAGAGTTGTTTGAATACGCTGGCGCAAGTGGTGGTTTTTTGGACAGTCTTAGTTATCCGTATTGCCGAGGCCGGATATTTGATCATATTGAGACAGATGAAGGTCAGTATGATAACGATATGCACATCGACTGGGCAAGTGGAGCTGCAATGGTAGTAAGAACGCAAGTTTTCAAGAACCTTGGTGGATTTGACAATGATTACTTTGCTCATATGGAAGAAATAGACTTTTGCATCCGAGCGAGAAAGTGTGGATATAAAATCAAAGTCATACCACAATCGATCGTTTATCATCTTGGTGGTGGCACTCTAGACTACAGTAGCCCAAGAAAAGTTAATCTGAACTTTAGAAATAGCTTATATACCCTGTTCAAAAATGAGAGTGGTGGCAGTCTAGCCTGGAAATTACCAGCACGACTGATATTGGATGGTGTTGCTGCTGCAAAGTTTTTAGCCGAGGGGAAAGTGTCACACATCAAGGCAATAATAGGAGCACATTGGACATTTTTTGGCCAGATACCTAATTTGATGAAGAAAAGAAAAGCGCTCAAAAATCTAGTCCAAAAATACAAAATAGGAAGTCCGATCAGCCGGTCAAAACATTCGTCTTCTATTGTCCTTGATTTCTATCTACGAGGCAGAAAGACGTTTGATAAATTGAGTAAGTAATGAAGAACAAATTAGAGATCGTTTACGAAGATGAATATATGTTAGCAGTTAACAAACCAGCTGGTTTGCTGACGATTCCTGACCGATTCAGAAAAGATATACCTAATCTATATGCCATGCTGATAGAAGATAGGGAAGAGCTTTATACTGTTCACCGTCTTGATAAAAATACAAGTGGAGGTATATTATTTGCCAAGGATAAAGAAACACACCGCATTCTGAATAAGATGTTCATGGATCGGATCCCTGAGAAATACTATGTTGCTGTGGTAGATGGTACATTCAGAGAGAAAGAAGGAGAAGTGAATCAGCCACTATCTGAATCCACAACTACTAGGGGTAAAATGCTAGTGCATCCTAGAGGCAAAGAATCTAGGACGGCTTATAAAGTGATTCAAGAGTTCGGAAATTTTACTTTTGTCCAATTGAGAATATTTTCTGGGCGATTACATCAGATACGTGTACACATGGCTCATATTGGTCATCCCCTATTGGTAGATCATCTATACGGTAAGCGTGAAGAGTTTTTCCTTTCAGAAATCAAGAAAAGGAAATTTAACATGAAAAAAGGTGAAGATGAGAGAGCACTTCTTACTCGACAACCATTGCATAGTAAAAGGTTAAAGTTTCCACATCCACATACAGAAGAACCAATGGATATTGAATTTCCTATTCCGAAAGACATTAATGCGATCTTGAAGCAGTTTAAGAAGATTTTGAAGTAATTTGTCTTCGGCTTCGCTCAGTCTAATTATAATCCTCCTAGTTAATTGGGTGCCTCCTTTTTTCTAGATCATCCTGTTTTTGAGGTTTTTGATCCACTCCTTATTTATGTAGAATGGCTAATTCCCTTTAAAGAATTATTACACAAAGCCCAACAACCACCCTTGTGTCGCTACCCGCAGGCTGAGCGAAGCCGAAGTCAAGTCATGTCACAACTCCACCGCTTCTTTCACAAACGGATTCAGCGTAGTACCATCTACATCAGCCTCAGCGACTAGGGTAAATTCTGATTTCACTTTCCTTAAAAACTTAGCAAAACTGATAAATGGTCTTTGGACGATATTGTTTTTTGCCATCTTATCCATTTCAGAGAGTGCGATCTCGTACATAATAGAGAAAGGGACCTCAACTATTTCTTCTGGTGATATTACGAAGGAGTCTGTGAGTTCTAATTGTGCTATTGTATATTCGTCCACTAATCTATCTTTGCCCCGTCCTCTGGAGTATTTTTCTACTATTTTTACGGTGATACCCTTCACGACACTTTCTGTCTTCGTAGTAAACTTCAAATTTCCTACTATCTCTTTCTCCTTCTTATCGATCGGTAACTTGATGTATAAATCTAATTTGACCCCTTCTATTCCTAATACTCTTTTTAGCTTACCTAACATATGTATTTCACTTTATAGAGAATATATTTCCTCCGCTATTATCAAAAGTGCAAATATCGGGCTAGAAGTTCCATATTTATCTTCTAAAAGGTTGAAAAAATAGACGGAGGGTTACATAATATTGCCACATATAACTTTAACTTTCACAATTTTCATCACCAAAATAATATTGAGTGCCAGCCAATTATAATCTCCCTTTCGTAATGATAGAAAATCAACACTGTCTACCTTTCCTTAGGAGAACAAAACTTTCACTTTATACAAATTAATACCTTGAAATCAACTAGTACTTCTGGATGTCAGTTTAACCCTAAAAAGACATTTGCTTAGTATAGAATCAAATATTAACACCCCATTTGACCAAAAAAGAATACCAACTCTTGGTCAACTTTCTCTCCTTCTTCGTTAGATGCAGGTGTCCAATTCCCTGGTATATTCTCTACTATTTCCACAAGTTTTTTATCTATTGATGGATAACCAGATGTGGAGGTCAGTTCTACCTTAGATACTTGTCCATCTGCAGTGATGGTAAATCTTACCTTCCCTCCCTTCAAGCTACCTTTCTTTATGATTTTCACTTCTTCCTCAGTATGCTCTCTTAAATATGAAATCATTGATTCATGGCCATCTTGGTATTCTGCCTGCTGATGCGGAACTATACTAATAAAATAAGTCAACTGCCTATCGTACAAAGACCCTCCCCCCCTTATTTTGTAATCAGATTTTATATAGATATTACCTGAATCATTAGTTGAATTAAGAAGGTCAATTTGAGCTGCTGTTAAAACTTCACTATCTGCATAAGCACGTCTATCCGTTTCTACATGATCGTCCAAGATAGAGACCCTCGCATAATAGTATGATTCTATTGATTCTGTTGCTTTCTTCGGAAGTATATCAATAATAGTTTCCGCTTTATTAAGATCTGATTTCGAAATAGTAGATAAGAATCTTGACTCTACCTTATACACAATGTCCCTAGGATCCACTATATTAGAAAAATCTAAAAAATCACTTCCCAAACAGGTATTTGATTTAATTGATCTCAAGTTCTTATTACAGCTAGTAACTTTATTCGTATTAAAAATCTTGAAAGCCATAAAACTTAAACTTCCAATCAATAAACCGAGTATTAATAATTTCTTTTTCATAATATTATTTTTTCTGATTAGTCTCCTCCAAATGTAGGGTTGAAGTAACCTTTGAGCATCAGATCAAATGTAAATTGATGTAAAAGTACATGTAAAAGATTGATAATGTTTCATCTATTCCAACTTCAGTTATGGTTTAGCAACATGAATTATCCATTTGGATTGGAGGACAAGGAACAGAACTGCGGCTACAGGAAACACAACTATCATCATAAATTGGTTTCAAAACTGTATTACAATTCTCACATCCATGAAAATATTGGCGAGCCTAAGTAATATTAAGGTGATCCAGTTACAATTCCACAAGCAAATCAAGGTATTATTAACTAAAACCAAATCAAATATTTAATTTTTCTTCATGTGAAACCAGTGGTGTCCACTTAAATTTGAGGATGATTATAAATTGCTATTAAAAACCTTGTGTATAGTTTATAGCAATACGTTTTGAAATATAGAACCTCTGTGGACCAAAACCAAACTAAAATAAGCTCTTGAAAATTTTAATTCCTGCTGTTTTGGGCCAAAATTTTTCTTTTCCGCTCTGACCTTGCTTTTCAGGATTACTCAGGAATTTCACAGCATCAATATAGCTCATAATATGTGTACATTACATTTAAAACTAAATGTTAAATCACTGCATTAGTAATTGATCTTTCAGTATTCTTTTCTGAAACAAAACGAAGCGTAAAAAAAGCCACAATTTAGGCTTGTCTTCCTGTCATAGTGCGGAGACTTTTTTCGTTTTTTTAGAAAATCGAATATTGCCATTTTCTATGAGTTTTTTTTCTTCGAATATTGCTAACTATCAATGGTATAATTTCGCTTTTAGTCACAGAGCGCTTACCTATCCGCTTACACAGCCTTTTTCACTTGCACCTACCTGCAAAAAATCCTGACACCCACGTGCGGGCATCACATTTGATAGCCATTGTTCATGTTAAAATATTATTATCGCTTTTATCGTCAGGCTTTCAGGCAGCGTATTTATTTTAGGTTCTTCAAAATTATATGAATCAAACAACTTCATATCCACATCCATCCAATATCCGCCATCGAATTTATCTGAGAGAATAAATAGACCATCTTCAAAATTGAAATCTGCTGACTTTATTCGAGCGATTTCTTTTAAGTCCTTCATACCCATACCAACGCTAATTCCTTCTAGAGTGGAATATTTTGAATTTTTAATGACTATTCTAAAAACTTTGTTTGAATTTTGATTGTCATATCCCCCATTGAAAGTAAATAATGTTTCCCTTTTGGTTTTATCTGAGTATACAATATATTCATATTCAGCCTCCTCGCTCTCATGTGTTATTGTCTTAGATTTCTCAACAACATGATTTCTACTCGCAAGCTTTACAGCTGCATCAATAGGCATTCCAATTCTAATACGTTCTATAGATTCAAAATCATTTAGTTTTAAACTTGTTACTTTTTTAGAACAATTAGTAAGACATAGTAGTGCAACGAATAAAAGAGTAATTTTTTTCATATCTAGATTTAGGTTAAGTTGTATTGTAGTTATCGTACGGCGTACTGATTTAATATCCAGCTTCTCTGAGAGAAACGATCAGTTCCGCTGTGAACATCTCTTGCCATGCACTTTTATTCTATTTTCATTACTTTCAATGATTGACTATCAATTTTTACAATATATATTAGATTGCAATGAAGACCAATTGATTGTATATACATCAGAATTCAATTGCCATGTTATCATCAGTTCTCCAGTGGCAGTATACATAAACTAAACTTCATAGATTGATGACCAGTTAGTCTCACATATTACTATGAATATCATTGCCATTGGTATGTCTTTATTATCATTTTCAGATCAAATTTCATCTTAATTCTAAGTATTTTATTGTTTTGATTAGTTGAAAGTGTTGACTCGAACCATATCGGATCTGCTGCATTCAGCATGCCCCATTGGGTATGATGTCATGTCAGCTTGTTATCGACGAGCTATTTTATATTAATATTAGAAATATATTCTGGTTTCTTTAGAAGAATAATTAAAGTCGGGATCATTGTTTTTATTTCTAGGAATAACTGACTTATGCACTTTAGTGACATCATCAATCGCTCCTTCAATTCGATACATTGTGTTTATTATACTGACAGGATTATTAATCTGATCATTTAAGCTACTAAAGGTTTCATATAATTGATTTGGAAGATCTGGCTTAATAAATTTAACATTCTGACCACCTTTTGAAATAATAGTCCAATTGTGCCGTCCACCATATTCATAAGTTAGCACATTTAGATTGTAGTTAAAAGTATTAAGAATATGAAACTCTTTGATATCAAGTTTTGTAAAAACAGGATCATTATTTGTATCAAAATCTAAATTTTGTGGAATAGAATTATGGATCCAATTATATGAATATCCTGATGAAATATTATTACCAGCTATATTTAGTTTTATTTTACTGACATCGATCGCTTCGTTAAGAAATACTGTTACACTTTCTTCATTTTGTAAGTTTGAAAAATATGTTTCACGTTGAGTAGTTATATATCGACCATCTTTGTCACAAACCTTTACTTTAATTCTCCATTCATCATTTCTTTCTAATTCGATCTTATGCTCAATGGTAGATGTAAAATCGTTAAATGAAACAATATGATTCATTGATTGTGTTTCATTGTCCCAGTTCCAATCCTGTCTCGGAATTACAATGCTTTTTAATTGCGTACCTTCTTGTTCTCTTATTGCTACTTGATAATTTGCATCCGATAACAAACTCGATGCCCAACCTTCAAGAATTAGGGTATCACCATTTAATAAAAGTGGATCTGAGTTTGAATCATTGATTGGATTGATAGTTTCGTAGAATTTAGCTACATCCGTAATATATAAAGTTGCTCTACTTCTATCTACAGGTCCACTTTGAAAACATGTATCGGTTTCCCAATCACGAGAAAGGTCTATTTCAGAACCAGATTTCAAATCTGAGTATGATACAATACTGAATTGCTCTTCTGTAATAAATCCTACTGTAGCATTAACCACCGCTCCAGTATCTAAGGACAAACTAATACTGACATCTAATTCAGATCCAATTGTATCATATATTGCTTCACCATTTAAATCACTTAAAACGATAAACTTTATCGATGAACTAAGGCTTCCCTCCGAACTGAAACTTAAATCAAAAATTTGTTTTAAGCTTTCTGTTTCTACTTCTTCAGATACTGGATCGGGTTGCAATTCATCTTTATTACAAGCTAATAATAAGATAGAAAGAAGCAATGTTGCCATTATATGATTCTTTAAGTGGTATTTCATTTTACGTGATTTTAACTTTTATATTAAATATATTCAATTGATTGATTTACCATTTTAATTTTACTACAATTCACTAAGAAACATCTTGATAACACAAAGAAACACAATGCCTGTCATACACAATACTTCAATCAAAACACAGATCGCAAGTGACGGAGATTGTGTTTCAGTTGGACAGCGCCAGTTTCTTAAAGGAAAGTGTTTTTTGAGCTTCGGTTTATGCTAGTTTAAAATTACTGCAAATTTTGGACTTTACAAATCACCTCACTGCATTTAAGACTTTGAATTTCATTTTAATGGTTCATTTTTGGCTTTTTGTTAGCTTACCTCGCAAATTCTATAGAGTTTTTATCTTTTTGGGCATACCTATTTCCCATCGTTTTACAAAACGATTATTTTAGGGTGTGTACATTCTTGTATTACTCATTCTTCGCTATTTTTTCGCGAAGAGATTAAGAATCAAATCGCTTTCATACACTTGTACACTTTCAATGATAATAGTGGTACACTTTGCATGATAATTGGTGGTACACCTTGCATGATAATTGGTGGTACACCTTAGGTGATAATATACAACTAGCAGAACTAGCTTTAGCAAGCTTCACTCGTTTTCTGGATGGCAAACCTCTACTAGAAGTGAATCAAAAGAAAATGTGACCACGTGATACTCTGAAGGAAAAATTGGTCCAAAGATTTGGATCAATAGTGGGGAAACAGCAAACTATGGTTTGCAGCTTGTTAAAAGGGGATCAGAGGTAGTACTGATTATGCATTGCTAAATCAAGTTGGTAACTACACAAAGAGAAGATCAAAGTGATTACTCGTATGACAAGTCCGATTCCCTTTGGAAAGAGAATAATTATACTCAATCGGCTCATGCGTGGCTGGCTTCTGTACGTGTAGTCTGAGAGATGCACTCGCTCCCATTTCGGGGTGGTACCGCCAACACGATTATTACTGTTTCTCTTTAATTGTCTAATACTTTTACTTCCCAATTATTGGTAAAACACAAAAGGTCTAACAAGCATACGGTTATCAGACCTTTTTTTTCAGAAACAGGAAATGTCTTCAATATGTAATTCATAATTAGTGCAAGAACACTTGAATGGAAATCTAAATTAAGAACACAGATTAGTACAGTAAATGAAGTCGAAGCGGTTGACAACATAAAACATTGGAAATAATATATTATTCATTCCTATACATCCAACTCGGTTGGTACTTTTTTACCGGTTTAACTTCTCCTTTGGATTTTTTGGATCTAATTATATTCCCTATGTACTTGAATAAATTAAATGTATTCTTATTTTCTTTCATTTTCGAATGATTTAAAAGATGACAAAATTTAAGTTTAAAAAAAAGCAAAAGTGTTTAAGCAACAAAACTCAGTAATCATATAATCAACTATTTACATCTACTTTTAGAACGACTAACTCAAGAATCCAAAGTATTAAACAAGTTGATCATATAGCCATGTATAAAATCTTAACATGGCTAACTGATATATGTGTATTCAAAATAATCTAGCTCGTTTTTCTTTATAGTGAGCTCTTTTCTTTTTTTATTGATAATCTTTATACAATTAGATGCCTTTACATTAAATATTCCTTTTAAAATCTGAATGAAGACAGACTCCGAGGAACCTTTTTTAATTGAACTTTTCATAATTTTAGGTTTTGCAATTAAAATGTAAAATCAATCTAACAATGTACTGAATTACAAATATGGGCCTTTTGTGTCATATATAAAAGTATATAATATTTATGACTACCATAAACTATTTTTATAGTTGTAAGTTTTTTTATATCTTGTTGATTGCTTTTATATTTAAAAATGGGTTGTTGCGTTTGTAGATTTCTCATCTACAAAGACAGCCCAAATTCTTAACTAAAATTTCAATAGAATGAATTTTACTTTTCATCAGTTAAAAATTTTCTTAGAAGTAATTCGACATCAGAATATCACAAGAGCCGCTGAAGAAATGTACATGACTCAGCCAGCTCTTTCTATACAATTAAAAAACTTTCAAAAGCAATTCGACCTTCCGCTAATTGAAAAAGTTGGAAAAAAATTTCAGCTTACAGATTTTGGGAAATCAATTGCCGAGATTGCTAAAAGTATATTAAGTGAAGTAGAAGAAATTAAATATAAGACCAAAGAATATGAAGGACTGCTAACAGGAAAACTTAGAATATCTTCAGCGTCTACGGGTAAGTATGTTATTCCATATTACCTAAGTGGATTTGTTCATAAATATCCCGGCATAGACCTTACGCTTGATGTTTCTAACAAGACTACAGTAATTAAACAACTCCAAAACAATGAGATCGATTTTGCATTGGTCTCTGTGCTACCAGAAAAGCTAGATACGAACGAAGAAGTATTGTTAGAAAATAAATTATATCTGATTGGTGACACTAAAAAAATAGGCAAATCTCGACCATTAATCTATCGAGAACAAGGTTCAGCAACAAGAAATGCAATGAGTATGTATTTTCGTAATTCTACTAAACGGAAAAGTATAGAATTAACTTCTAATGAAACCGTTAAACAAGCAGTTGTTGCAGGCCTTGGTTATTCTATCATTCCTTTGATAGGGATGCGTAATGAATTACAAAATAAAGACATATATATTATACCTTCTAATGGACTTCCTATCTTAACTTATTGGCGCTTGATTTGGTTAAAGAATAAAAAACTGTCACCCGTCGCTACTGCCTACTTAGATTTTATCAAAAAAGAAAAGGAAGCTATTATTAAAAAACACTTTGGGTGGTATTTAGATTATTAATTTATGGTAGAACTATCCATTTGTAAATCCATTCCTTATTTGGTCGCACATCGGTGATCACTGTATCTTCTGATCCGCAGTCCTGACATACCGTCAAAGTGTACATGGTGGACGACAGCGGGGAAGCTTATCATCGCACACAATATGGTCCCAGTTATTCATTTGCTATTTCACCTTGAAACCAAAGTAAACCTGATATTTTCATTCCTTTTTCTAAAGACGATATTCTCATGTTTTCTTTATTCATGAACATATCTATTGTAAAGAAATTGAGATCAGCATCCTCATTAATAAGTTTAACTTTGGCAATATATCCATTATTCAAGCCATCTATATTTGCTTCTTCAAATTCTATCACTTTACCAATGAAGTCGTAGTAAGTTAGCCTTGGTAGATTTGAACTTGGCATATATGAGACAAAGTCTTCACTAAACTGAACTTCAGTGTTTTGATTAGTCTCGATCTTATCAACAACAAAAGCAATTGCCGATACTTTTAGTTGAATCTCTTTATTTTGAATATACTTAGACTTGTTTACTGCATAATCAGTCGGGAAAAAATCAAAGCCAAAAGTATTTCTGCCACCACCTTTAATTTCTGCTTCGCATTTATTCATATGCTCCCATTCTATTATTTCTTTAGTTGAATATGGAAGTTGATAGTTTGTCTTCAAATAGGGAAAGGCTGATATCACATTTTTTGTATCCGTAAGTACCCTAAGTTTTAATTTAGGATTATCGGATAATGATGTGCTTTTCAGTTCGTATTGCTTCGTTCTTAGTTCAGTTTTTTCTGTCATAGACTTAGCCATGATTACATTAATGAAATTTCTTCCTTTTTCATCATTTACTGAATTGAAACCTATTAAGCCACCAATATTATCTCCATGCGAACCGTTATCGGTTTTCGAGATTTTAATTTCTGGATGACATTTAATACTTTCACCATTTCCTTTTTTGAATATATCGACTATTCCCATTGGTTTATGTATTTTAATTCTGACTAACGCTCGCTAAGTAGTTGATTATCAACAGTCATTTTTCTAATTCAAATTTACTTCTTCTATATCAGTATTTCTATTTTCCAATACAAATGTTAGCGAGGGAAATTAATTTGTCGAGGAAAAATTGACACCTCTTGGAATCAATTTTAGTCGGTCTTAGCTGAAGAATTCTGACTAACGGTTAGTATATCGAACGGATGACCGAAGGTACTGTGTTAAAATCCAAATATAATTACAATTATTTTACGATATTTGTTACTGATGAAGAAGGACTTCTGACAAGTGATTGTGCAGATGTTCATTCTGTGTAGATGGATGCTTCAAAGCTCCATCTACCTTTTCTTCACATGACGCTGTTTCAACTCTGCGAGTTGATGATGAAGAAGGTTCTTCCTCTTCATGAATATCAGATTTTATTTCATTTCCGTAGTCTTCAACATAGGATTCATTCTTTTTCCATAGTGAATACATTAGTACTAATAATCGCTTCTGGACAGCTACTAAACCTATACTTTTTACTGACTTCCCTATATTTATTCTTTCATATACTTCTTTCATCTTCGGGTTATACCTTATTGCTGTCATGGAGGGCATATACATTGTAGCGCGCAATCTGCTATTTCCTTTTTTACTGATTTTTGTTCGCCCTTTAATTGAAGTACCACTTTCTCTTTTTATAACATCGAAGCCACAATAGGATACTAACTGCCTTTGATTTTTGATCATGACAAAGCCTAGTGTTTCACCTAATGTCAATGCCACAGTTATAAATCCCACTCCTGGTATTGTCAGTAAATTCTCAACTTTAACCCAAATATCTTTGTCTGATTTTAATGTTCCTTTCATCAGTTTAAGTAGTTTCGCTAGGTCTTTCTCAATATTTTTGATCGATTTCTCATGCATTTGAACAACTTCTTTTAATGGCTCAAAACCGCAATTCATTTGCTTTAATCTATTGACTGTTTGCACCTTATCCCCTTGCAGAGATTGATACATTCTTGTCAATGATCGTAATTTCTAAAACAAAGGTAACGGTGGCACCCATTCGTGCAATATTCTCTCACAGCTCATTAATGCAATTGCACCTGCATCTATATCATCTGTCTTTGATTTTATATTTAGGCTCTTTATGAAATGTGACACTTTGTTTGGTAGAAGTACAGAAACTCGTTTGCCTAAATTATGTAAATGATAAGCTAACTCTTCATAATAAATCCCTGTGGCTTCCATCGCATAATTTACTGATACTTTCTTATCGATCTGCTTACCAACCCATTTCAAAAGTTGATTGAATCCCTTTTTATCATTTGTAAATGTTTTAGCCTCACTCAAAATTAATTCTTCGTGACTACACTCAGCTCGCTTACAAACACATGCCACAAATGTTAATTTAGCCATATCTATTCCAACACTTTGCTTTTTCCATACCATTATATTATTTTTAATCTGTTAAAAAAATATGACATTTCTTACATCGTCTTTCCTTTCGACTTACACTTGCTCGTCATGCGGCATTAAGTACTGTCCTGACTCTTTAAGAAGCTATAAATGGAAAACGGTGCTACCTTCGGTCCAGGATGATTTTCATCTCCTTTGGAAGCCTTCAACTCGTTTTCCTAGGTCATTTATCTCTAGTATATACTACAAGATAAGAACCCATTTCTATTCAGATTTCAAAGGTAAAAGGAAGGCTGGCATGGTCATGCATTGTTGTACACTGACCTTTTACTTGATTGAAAATTCATAAGTTGCAACAGGTGCTGTTATTGGTCGAGTCTCTTTTTCTCCAGAAGCAGAAACGGCCGAAACATAATATTGAATAGTCGTTCCAGAATTTTGATTTGGAATTTGTGCAAAGAAGTGATTTTCGCTATCAATTTGCGAAAGAGGAATGCTATTCCATTTAATCTCTCCTGATAATTTCCAATGTAGTTCGCTTTTATTCTCAACTAATCCTGTACCACTGTAATCGATTATTGAAGCATACACTTTGTTGCCTTGACTTGATTCTACAATAGATTTAATTCTCTTAACACTAATGAAAAGCATATCGGGATTCCAAATTGCTCTTGTTCTACAATGTAGAGCATCTCCGTCGTTCCAGCCGTAAGTTTGGTAATGTTCTTTTAATTGTGTGGTAACTAAAGGTTCATCCTCCAATGCGAATTTAAATCCCTTAATGTTATAGCCTGGCATCGCATCTTCCCAAGTTTTTAATGCAATTGAATCTTGAGGAATATCAAAAAGCGGGACATAAACAGTTTTATTTAAAATAAGTGAATTAGTGTAAGCAGCCAAAAGTTCATCTTTGTACCGAGCAGTTTTGATTCTTAAGATTCGATATGGTCTATCGTACGGTGATTTTAGCATCGAAAGTTCTTCGGAAACAATATCGTTGTAGACACTAAATAATTCATGATCGTTTGGTGGCTCAGCAATTAGAATAGTTTCTTCGTCAAGAAGTTTTAGCAAGCAATCAATATGTTGAATTCCCCTATTCTCAAAATTGGAAATGATGTTGTATTGCTGAAAGCCTAATAATGAATCGTTTAGTTGTAGAAACCTTTCTCTTTCAATTCCATGGTAATTGTTTTCAGAAAAGATTATACATGTTGAGAAAGCCGTTCCTACTCCATCTGTCAGTACATTACCACCTGTATTGTTAAATGGCAAATCCATAAGCTCAAAACCCAATTGTTTGGCAAGAGGTATAGTCGCGTCATCATCAATTTGTGTCAGTTCTACCTTATTGTTTTGATCCTTATAAAGAAATTGCAATGAATCGTTACAAGCCATACCTGTTGCAGGTGTTGAATAAATGTACTTTCCATCAGCTAATGTGTATTCATTATTATGAGTGAAAACTGCACTCGGTCCCCAATCTCTTGTCCACCAAGCATCAACTCCTTGGTTTGCATAGATAAAAGTTACATTATCTGAACTTATGTTCCATTCATCAAACCATTTTTCAGCATCCTTCCGAGCATCTTCATTTTCCACCATCGTGAATAGGTGATTGTCATTAGCAAGTTCTATAGCCAATTTGTGCGGAATACTTAATGGCCAAACTACCAATGTGCCCAAAGCAGGTTCCCATTCTGCCACAGTTCTATTGTGGATTCCTTGTGAATAATAATTGGATTCGACTTTCTCTACATTTTTCTCGGAAATGTTCGAACAAGAAAAGAGGAATAACAAGATAAGTATATTTAGATAATCAAATTTCACACTATTCATAGTTTTCTTTTATTCTGCTTGTGTACAACGGCCTTTTAAACGCAGACATCTATATCAATATACATAGTTCTCCCCATTCTAAAATCACAGCAAAGCACTTCTTATACATCATAAAATACTTACATTCAATAACTTACAAAACAACCTCTTTCTCCTAACCGTGTATACCAGTGTATTATCTGAATAAAAACGTTTATAAATGGCTAATCAGTCCTGATCTTAATTATAATCCAACGTAATATAATCAATTAATATTTAGCAATAAAAAGATCTCAGTCCACCTTCAAAAAACACCATTCCATACCATCATAATTCTTCCATTACTTTTATGCTTTGATAGATTATTGAATATCTCTATCTACATGGGATTGAGATTCATACGGTAAAGATTTCTATCATTACTAGTGGTCTGCTTAAAACTGAAGATGATCATAAATTGCTATCTAAAGCCTTGTGTATAGGTTATAGCTGTAAGTTTTGAAATAGTGAACCCCTGTGGATCAAAACCAAACTAATTAGGCACTTGAATTTTTAATACTAGCTGTTTTGCTCCAATATTTTTGATTTTCTGCTCTGAACACGCTTTTTAGGATTATTCAGGGTTTTTCAGGATTATTCAGGAATTTCACAGCATCAGAACGGTTTGTGTACGAGCAGTAGCGGATTTATATATACTCACTTTCAAAGTAACAAAATACTTAATTAAAACATAAAACGGCTTGAGATTTCTCCCAAACCGCTATTGCTTATACATATATTTAGCTACCCTTTATATTCCCATTTGATTTTTCATCATGGAAAAGAACTCATCATCTGTCATGTTTTTTCTATTGTCAAGTAAAAAAATGATGACCACGTATTGGACGTCTCTCAAGCCAATAAGAGCCTACACATTTCGCAAGTACAAAGAGGCAATGGAATGCGCATATATAAGTGCGTGGTGCTAGTGCGATGAGATACCAGGACACCGCAATGATAGACTGTATGTGATCCTGCCAACGAATCCTTGTCGATTATTTATTGTACTTTACTCATAATTCTAATCTCGTGGTACTGTGAAGATAGAAAGCACCAATACCACCCTTACTTTAAAATCAAAACCTATGAAAAAATACGTCAGCCTCATCGCCATTTTATTATTCTTGATTCCTAATGAAATGATTGGCCAGGATCCTGAAGGAAAGAAAGCTGATGTTGCCATTGTATTACGAGGTTTTGATAACTCATGCTTCTTTTGCGACGCCGAGTCCTATGATCCGCATGCTAGAGAATTCATGAAGTATTTGAGCAATTTAAGCTTTGGGCAGGTCAGCACTTATGTGATCTTGGAAGGGGGCATCGATGAACGATCACCTATTTATCTTCAGAGTCTTCGAGACATTGATGTCTTTCAAGAAGCACTGAATGGCTGGACAGGTCCCGAGTGGCAATGGGTGCTTAATTTTACTGACTTTTGGTTGGTCGTGCCGGAAGAATACCGGCCGGTTATAGAAGATGCCATCGCCTGGATGGAGGAAAACCAGCTGGATTTTCAGTCATGGGGAAATAGCTCAGCACCAGGCTCAGAAAACTACTGGCTATTGCAGACAAATGTTCAGCGTATGGGCTCTTCAGCAGCAGCAGATTATTTATTTGAAATGAAGATGCCAGTCGGCTATTCGCCTAAGGATTATGATATTACCCTCATTATTCTGCATTCGGAAGGCCAAAACCAGATTGCTGGTGGTGGTGCGGCTCATTCGCTACCTTTCTTCGGCGTTCAGGATTCAGAAGGTGTAGCCTATACTGATTATGATCCGGTCGCCTATGTGGGCGCCACGCCTCATATCTGGTCAATGTATAGCACCGTCGTCCATGAGGCAATCCATTGCTATGGGATGGGCACGCATGATAAGGATCCAAATGAGTTGACGAATTATGGCAGCTATTCAATCATGTTAAATGGGGCATTAAACACCCTCAATACTTTACCTGCATGGGACAGATATTATTGGACAAAATGGTTGTCACAAGAAACCATAACAACTGATTCGCTGGAGGTTCAAGACCTGTTTGGAAAAACAGAAGCTGGCGATCAGATGCATAAATACATTTTGGAGGTGATACCAGGTGATGAGCTTGGAAGAGGTGGAACTTATAGGGAACTTTTCAAAGGGGAATGGTATACTTATGAAATTGATGCTGGGGGAACATTGAGTTTTATTTCCGAAATAAACCATGAACATATCGGACCAGAAAACTACATCTTGGCTGTACCTGAGACCATAACAGAAGACACGAAAGAAGTCTTTAGAGCTTATAGCTCTGGTTGGAATCCACTAAATTACGAATGGATAAAAGATGGCGTATTGATTCAAAATAGTGCTGCCAATGAGTTGCTCATCGATCCGGTCAGTATGGAAAACGAAGGATGGTATGAAGTCACTATTTCAAATGGATTTGGCGAATTGCAAACGGATGCCATTTATGTAACGGTCGCTTGTGCCAAACCGGAAGCACCTGTCATTACGCTAAATGATGAAGGCTATCTGGTTTCAAGTACAGGAATCAATACCTGGTTTTTGGATGGGGTAGAAATCGCTACAGATGTACAAATGATCATGCCAGAGTTAGAAGGCGTGTATACGGTCATTACCACGGAAATGGATTGCAGCAGCGATCCAAGTGAAGGGTATATTTTTGTCATCAGTGAGGTCATATCGCTAGAAGATAAGGAAGCGATAAAACTGTATCCGAATCCGTTTCAAGACCGCATTATTCTGGATTTCGAGCTTACTAAATCGCAACATCTGGAATTGGAAATTTATGATTTAAATGGCGCAAAGATTTACAGTAAGCAAGATCTTCATACAAAGCAGAGCATCGATCTTTCTCATTTGACTTTTGGTGTTTACCGGGCTCATCTTATCGTTCCCGGGTCTGGTTTGAGCTTTAATATGATGCTGGTCAAAATGGAGTAGCTACCAGATCAGTTTGCATTTGTGCTATGGCTGCTTTTTGCGTGTGATAACACTCTTTGTTTTGTGAGTTCTTTTTTAGCTTGCTTAGCGGTTTGGTGATATGGAGCGGACTAAGCGATAGCAAGTCTGATCTCATATCACATGTTAGCTTACGTCTTTTCCTTACTAGTTTTGCACGTATATTTACAGTAAAAGTGAGTTCCATTTCCCAATATGTGATCTTTCTCGTTTCCCTTTCTAAATAGAAACTTATTTGATCTTTCATAAGATAATCCTATGCTTTGGTAGATGATTTTAACGTACGATTTTTAATCCATTTAGTGACAAAACCACCTATAATACTAATCACTATTGCTACTCCAAAGAATCTAATCGGATTTGCCATAACGTCTTTACATCCTACGAATGTAACAAGGACATTTGAGAACACAATTATTATGAACAGTATCGTAATTTCTTTTAATAAGTTATTCATATTCCTTTTTATATTTTTGTTTTATCGCAATTATAAATTGAATCCACCTTTCTAAAAAACACCTTCTATTATTTATTTGGCAAACATTAAGCCTATTCTGATGGAAGCTAACTACCTTTTTAACGCATACATCTATATCAATATACATAGTTTTTCCCCATTCCAAAATCACAGCAAAACACTTCTTATACATCATACAAATATTCACATTTAATAACTTACAACAAAAACCTCTTGCTACTAACCGTGTATACCCGAGTATTATTTGAATAAAAACATTTATAAATGGCTTATCTATCCTGATCCTAATTGTAATGCAACGTAATAAAATAAATAAATATTTAGCAATAAAAAGATCTCAATCCACATTCAAAAAATACCATTCCTTTCTAATTCTTCCATTACATTTCTGCTATGATAGATCATTGAATATCTTTATCTATATGGGATAGAGATTCATACGGTAAAGATTTACATTACAAGTAGTGGTGTTCGCTTAAAACTGAGGTTGATCATAAATTGCTATCTAAAGTCTTATGTATAGGTTTTAGCAGTACGTTTTGAAATACAGAACCCCTGAACCAAACTAAATTAGGCTCTTGCAAATTTTAATTCCAGCTGTTTTGCTCCAATATTTTTGATTTTCCGCTCTCCATACTGCATAGCAATAATCTATGAACTAAAGGCAACAACCCCTCACCTTACCGCCTTGACAATATTCACAACAAACTTCGAAAGATCCTCAATCAAATCACACCGGCGATCCATTTCCTCTTGCTTCCCATTACACACAAATTCATTCAATATTGGATTCAGCTGACGAAGGATGGAGATGATAAACAACTTCATAAATCCATCGCTGACGTTGCCGAATTTCACAATCTGTGCGAACGTACAGGCTATGATGGCATAATCTACCTCTACATATCTCGCTCGTTTTTCTTTGTCTTCCAGATAAGGGATAAGGTCGGCATTCTTAAGCTGAGTCACCTCGATCAGGCTGTCTACCAAGTCTAGCTCCTGGAGGATGGTACGGAAGGTATCTTTTTCTGCGATTGCATCTGATGATTTTTCTATGAACAGATGAAAAGCTTCGAATGCTGTCCCACTGCGTACAGGGGAATACGGATCGGTTACATCCCAAAATCGATCCTCTCCAAATGCGATTCTGGCATTCATATGGATTTGCACTTGGTATTTATCGATGAGATTTTGCTCGAATGTTTCTAGATAGGATCTTGATTGCATAGATGCGGTTATTGATGTACTGATTGGATATCCAAATAGAAAGAATGATAAGAATTACTGAATTGTTTAATTGTTGAATGCAAGACCTTGATTCTGGCTTTCTAACAGTAAAATAGTTTTGGAAAAAATAAATATTAGACAAAACGCTTTTGCCAGCTTTCATCTAAAGGTCTGATCCATTTTGTCAGGAAATCGCCTTTTGTTTTTACTAAGTTGTTAAAGAAAAAAGTAGAATCTAATACTTTACCATCAGCGTATGCAGTAGGTAAGTTATTGTGATGTAGCGTATGAATTTCCTCCTCTTCATCCATGTATGCATAGGTCATCCGATCAAAGAAATCTTTGTTCATCTTCTTCCCTAATGCTTCTACAAATCGGACTGAAGTATCAATACTACAACCGCTTGCATGAGCTTTGGATTCATCCACAAAAAATGCCAAAAATCTTTTATGAAAAATATTCCCATAACTATCCAACTCAGCAGAATGAGCTGTCCATTCACTCAGAAAGTGAAAAATATCTTCTCTGGCATCATCCAATTCATCATAAGTAAATTCCTTATCAGATTGATAAATCCAAACTTTTGATGAGTTATCGAGCGCTATTAAATCAAGTATCATTTGTAAAAAATTACGTATTAAGAAAGTTGAAGGTTAAATTATGCCTATTGCCAATAACTACTAATTTCTCCAATCAACAATTGACAATTTTTTAATCTCTATA
>CAXBGT010000001.1:0-86735 GCA_963975265.1 uncultured Saprospirales bacterium | reverse complement strand
GCGCGACGGCTTTTGTAACAAATCGTAGATTTGTGGGACAAGCGTGGCTTACGCAGTAAACGCGCGATTGCATGTGTAAAAAATCATAGATTTATGGGCAAGCAAACATTAATTGATCGGCTTTTGTAACAAATCGTAGATTTGTGGGAAAACGATCAACAACCGGCCGTTGAATTAGTAAACGCGCGACGGCTTTTGTAACAAATCGTAGATTTGTGGGACAAGCGTGGCTTACGCAATAAACGCGCGACGGCTTTTGTAACAAATCATAGATTTATGGGAAAACGATCAACATCCTGCTTTTGAATTAGCAAACGCGCGACAGCTTGAGTTCTAAATCATAGATTTATGGGCAAGCAAACATTAATTGATCGGCTTTTGTAGCAATTCATAAATTTGCAGGACAAGTATGACTTGAAGTAAAATGCCCACTAGCTTGTAAAGCAGCCAAACACAAAAAATAATACCATAAAACAACAAATGACATTCAAAAACAGAATACAGACTATAACCTCTAGTAATGAGCTTCTTCAGGACTTGAAGAGACTAGGGCATAAGATTGTATTTACGAATGGATGTTTTGACATACTGCACTTGGGGCATATAACTTATCTTGAGCAAGCAAAAGAAAAAGGTGATTTCCTCATAGTTGGACTCAATTCTGATGCTTCTGTAAAAAGGCTAAAAGGTGCTCAAAGACCTATAAAAGACGAGCAAACTCGGGCTTCAATATTAGCAGCTTTGTCTTCTGTAGATATGGTTATTGTTTTTGAAGAAGATACACCTAAGGATTTGATAACTGCTATTAAACCAGCTGTATTAGTCAAAGGAGGAGACTATAAAAAAGAAGATATAGTTGGTGCAGATATTGTAGAAGAGCATGGAGGGTCTGTAGAAATAATTCCTTTTTTAACAGGACACTCAAGTACAGACTTAATTAACAAGATCAACAGGTAGATGACGCTAAAGTTACTTTTTGTTGGAAAGACAGATTTTCAGTACAATCGGGACTTGATCCTGCTTAATGGACTCAAGAAGAGGGAAGATGTTTCTGTAGAGGTGTTAAGAATCAAAAAGAGAAATTGGGCTACATATAAAGAAATTAGAAAGAAATCCAAAGCGGTTGACTTTGTAGTAATTCCATCCTTTAGACACAAAGACGTAGCATACATTAAGCTAGCAAGCAAAGCACCTGTCGTTTTTGATCCGTTGATTTCGAAATATATGACCCGTGTGTTAGATTATCAAGTCAAGTGGAAAGGGCCTCATAAATATCTTGTTGATTGGTTGGCTTTTTATTGGCCAGATATCTTGATCTGGGATACTAAGTCACATCAAAAGTTTTTAGTCGATAAGTATCGAATAAAAAAGCCAAATACGGCTATATATATTGGTGTGGATACGTCTCTCTTTTTCCCAATTGAGAAACAAAAGAAGGATAAAGTAATCGTTGGCTTTTACGGAAGCTTTAATCCTCTTCAAGGAATAGATAAAATAGTAAGGGCAGCACATATGCTTAGAGACGAGCCTACCATCCGATTCCGAATTATAGGATCTGGATCGACCTACAAAAAAGTAACAGCATTAGCCGAAGAACTAAAAGTCACTAACATAGATTTTGTGCATAATGTACCTTATCAAAAGCTAAATGATGCAATCAGTGAATTCGATATTTGCCTCGGTGTATTTGGGGAATCGGTTAAGGCTGATGTCGTGATACCCAATAAGATCTATCATTATGCAGCTGCTAAAAAGTGTGTAATAACTAAGAATACTGAAGGGGTAAAGGAGCTATTTGTAGATGGTGAAAATATTTGTTTGGTTAAGAATGACCCAAAGGCGATAAGTGAGGCTGTTTTGGCATTATCGAGAAATTTGGAGAAGAGGGATCGGTTGGCTGAAGGAGCTTTTGAGTTTATTGTGGAGGGGTTTAATGAGGATCGGGTTGCGGATAGGTTTGTGGGTTTTTTGAGAAAAATATCAAATAAAAATTAAATTTAATTCAATTTATAACCCTAATTCTGATTATGCCGAATTCGGTACAATTAGAAAACGAGCTGGGAAGTAATAATTTATTGTTATCTATTTGTTAGTATGAAATTGAAATCTCACAACCAGTGAATAAATTAACCACAACATACCAAATCAAGCAAAAAGCCGCCGAACTAGGCTTCATGGGCATCGCTATAGCCAAGTCTGAGCACATGGATGAAGAAGCACACCGACTAGAGCAATGGCTCAACCAAGGCAACCATGGAGAGATGTCATACATGGAGAATCACTTTGATAAAAGAGTTGACCCTACTCAACTGGTTCCAGGCTCAAAATCAGTAATAAGCCTGATGTACAACTACTACACGGAAGCTAAGCAAGAAGAAACAGCGCCAAAACTTGCAATGTATGCCCACGGCAAAGACTACCATAAAGTAGTGAAAAAGAAATTAATTCTGTTGTTTAAATGGATACAAGAAACATTCGGAGAGATCGATGGGCGGTGTTTTGTAGATAGTGCTCCAGTACTAGAGCGAGACTGGGCAAGAAGGTCAGGGTTGGGCTGGATTGGTAAACATTCTCTATTGGTCAACCCTAAAAAGGGATCTTATTTTTTTTTATGTGAAATCATCTGTGACCTAGAGTTAGAATATGATCATCCGATTAAAGATCATTGCGGTACGTGCACTAGATGTATAGAGGCTTGCCCGACGGACGCGATAAGTGAAAAAGGGTATGTCATGGACGGAAGTAAGTGTATTTCTTATTTGACCATAGAACATAAAGGAGATCTACCAAAAGAATTCTCACCACAAATGCAAGATTGGATGTTTGGTTGCGATATTTGTCAGCAAGTGTGCCCGTGGAATCGATTTTCGAAGCCACACGAAGAGCCTAAATTTGAACCGCACGAAGATTTACTGGGAATGACTAGGAGTGATTGGCAAGAGATCACAGAAGATACATTTGATAAGATCTTTGTTGGGTCTCCGGTGAAGCGGACAAAGTTTCAGGGGTTGAAGCGGAATATTGAATTTTTGAAGTAATGGTGCCACTAATTCAATTGGAGAATGTCAATTTAGGATTTACGATGATGATTTTGGACATAGTTGTATGTCGTTCTACTTGGGCCCTGCTATCATATAGACGAATCCTAATTGAATTGTGGAGCAAGAGCCGTTAGTATGAACCGTTTATTTGCTTAGGGGGATTCAAATTGGAATTGGGATTACCGTTTGTCTAGTCCATATTTTTCCCAATCTTCAATGTAGTCGATATCCGATAGTGTTTCTATTTCAGCAACTATCAATCCATTCCCTAAAGCTTTTGATTTAGTGTCTTCTAAAACGGAATCTGTGCTCCATTTAATGTCTTCAAATAGGAATTGATAATGAGAATCTATACCCAGGAGATAGTATCCACCATCTAAACTTGGGCCGATGACTACATTGTTGTTTTCTAGCAAATTGATTGCTGTTTGAATATGATCTGCAGATATTTGAGCACAGTCACTTCCTATTATAATTGCTTTATCGCTTTGTTTAAATACATCAGAGAAGGCATATTTTATTTTATCTCCCAAGTCGCCTTCAGACTGTAGACATTTGACAAATGTATCCTCTGACCAATCATCAGACTTACCTATAAATTCTGAATAATAGACACACCTATTGACATCTGGAACTGCAGCCAAAACTTTGTGTGTGTGTGCTGTAAGTTGCAGATAGATTTCTAACGCTTTTTCATCTCCTACGTCTTTAGCTAGCCTGGTTTTGACTTGACCTAAGCGAGGGTTTTTTATGAAAACAATAATACTTGTAGTCGATTTTATATCTGTCTTTCTATTCAATTCTTTTAGTATTTCATTATTGATCTATTGGTGAGACGTCATCATTTATTTAGTCTATCGGCATAGTAATTACAACCTCTGTTCCTATTGGATTACTTTGTTCATCTAGCTTGTCAAAGTATTCGACAGGATTGCCTTTTATCCCCTTCCCTTTTAAACGTTCATTTACTACATCTATGGCAACAGATTTATGAGTCGACATTTTATTCTTTACCGCTGCTTTTCTTCCTATCCCATTATCAGATATAGTACATTTTAGGATACCTCCATCTTGGTCAAATAAAACAGCTATTTTACCTCGTCTTTCTTTTAGGCCTTTCACCCCATGGATAATGGCGTTTTCAATAAAAGGTTGCACAATCATAGTAGGTATATTGATTCCGTCTTCCACATTTGGATTAGTGATAATATGAAAATCGAAACTGTCATTATTTGCCATTTGTTCCAGGCTGAGGTAACTATTTAGATAAGCTACTTCATCATCCAATGATATTTTTTCTTCTCGGCTTTGGTTGAGCACACTGCGCATCATTGATGAAAATTGTTGCAAATACCTTCTAGCTTTTTTGTTATCCTCTTTAGCAATCAGGCCTTGTATTGAGTTCAATGCATTGAATACAAAATGTGGGTTCATTTGCAATTGTAGTGCCTTCTGCTGTAAGTTTAGCATCTTGTTTTCTTGTAAGAGTAATTTCCTTTCTTGATCGGATTTTTCCTTGAGACGACTGTATCGTGTATTAAAAAAAACACCTGTTAGTAAGATTCCTAACGCGCCAATTAGACCCGCCAACCAATAATACTGCACAGTATTATCATTCACCCTGATGTCGACGGTCTTGGCATAAGTATGATATTTATTATCGATAGTGGCTCGAACTCGAAATCGATATTTCCCAGCTTCAAGGTTCCTGTATTCAGCCCCTCTTTTCTTGGTAGGCTCTGTCCAGCTATTTACATTCTGATCAGCAGGTGAGGTATTTGATTTAGATAAATTGGTTTGATACATTAAACCTTGTGGCCTACTAAGGTGGATACCTTCAAATGAGATATCTAGATCATTACTTCCTTTATCAAAGACAACAGTTTGGTCAATAGGTTGTGATTTTCCATTTACTTGAACAAAAGAGATTCTTATCGCTGGAGGCTCTAGGGTTTTATTACTTTTAGTATTTATTATTTGATATAGGTATGAACCTGCTGCCACCCAAATGTTCTCCCACTTGTCAACAGTAACGGCGTTGACCAGTTCGGTATTTAATTCTCTGATATCAGTCAATTCTTGATTTCGAGTATTAAATATACTTAACTGATTTTCAGCACAATAAAGCAACTCCGTACCGTTAAGCGCAAATATTTTTGTCAATCCTATAGAATCAGTTTGGTATAAAGTGTCAACCGTTCCGCGATTATCAAAAGAGACGATTCCTTTATCGTCAGAGATAATTAGTCTTTTGTTCTGTGAGGTGATACAAATATCTGATCGAGGATGTCGTACAAAGGCTCTCCAGGATCTGTCCTTTACAAACACGTTACGATCTATCCATAAATATTCAATTTTGTCTATATAAAAGAAGCCGCCTTTTTTTATCTCATTTATATTATAGAATTCTGCTCGACTGGGAGTATAGTCGTTTCCCGACTTCTCAAAAATACCAGCTGTGGTGACTAATATATTTTGATCAGCACTAATGTCGATAATGTGTAAATTATTAGGACTTTGTAACAGGTGGCTATTACTTTTTATTGTAAAGAGGCCCTTAGAGGTAAGGACTTGAGATAAGCCATTAAGCGTTCGGATGTCTACAATTTTTGAATTGAACTTCTCTTTTCGATCTAAGACTATCCCATCATATAATCCAATTTCTCCGGAGGACGTGCCATACTCTAAAAACCCAAAATCCGTTGACTTCAGGGAGGTAACCGTAGTAGAAATATCAAAAGTTTTCACTCGGTATTGCCCATGAAGAACAGTTGAGAAAAGAATGGTCCCAGCAAAAGTAAAAAGTGATATCCAGGATCGTACCACCATCGATTAATCTAAGATTTGAAGTTTCGCATATTTGAGCATAATCCGTTTTTCTTTGCTGTCTGATAATCCATCAAAGAAAATGGTAGCTACCAATCGTTCGTCAATAGTTTTGACTAACCCTTGTCCAAATTTAAGGTGTAGCACGTTCATTCCTTCTTTGATTTGAGACGCAGAACTCGCTTTGAAGTCTCCTGGATCTATTCCTAAAGATGGGACTTTTTGAGGACCCAATTTCTTAAAGTTACCTAGAACTTTTGGTGTTCCAAAACTTTGCTGTTCCTTAGTAATAGACATCAGTGAGTCAATATTAGTCTGCCCCAACTCTTCTAAAAACCGACTTGGGTCATTATATCTAGCATTTCCATATTGATATCTACTTGTCGCAAAACTTAATGTAAGGTATTCTTCTGCTCTAGTGATCGCCACATAAAATAGCCTTCGCTCTTCATCAATCTGATCCGGTGACGATAATGACATAAAGGATGGAAATAGGTTCTCTTCAAGTCCAACCACATATACTGACTTATATTCTAGGCCCTTGGCGGCGTGGACACTCATAAGAGTGACAACATCTGTATTTTCTTGATCTTTATCTGCATCCGTCATAAGGGAGATCGACTGCAAAAACACAGACATTGATTTTTCTGTAACCTCCTCTCCTTCAATTAATTCATCATCGTCTACAAATTCTTTTACTGCATCCAATAAGGCATTGACATTTTCTACCCTGCCTTCTCCTTCTGGGCTGGTATCTGATTTTAGCAACTCAGATATTCCCGATTTTCGTGCTATAAAAGTCGCTAGTTCATAAGCATCTTGAGTGATTGCCTTTTGTTTGAAAGTTTTGATCAATTGTACAAAATCTCCGATTGACTTCTTTGCTCTTGGTCCGAAATCTATTTGGGCAAGAACCTGCCACATACTCATTTCATTGTCATCAGCCAGAGTAGAAATCTTTTCGATTGTAGTTTTTCCTATACTTCTACGAGGATAATTAATGATACGTTTTAGTGCTTCATCATCTTTATCATTCACTGCAAGTCGCATATAGGCTACGATATCTTTTATCTCTTTTCTTTGATAGAACGATAGGCCACCATAGATTCTATATGCAATGTTATTTCTTCGTAGTTGCTCTTCAAATACTCTCGATTGAGAATTTGTTCTATACAAAATAGCTATTTCACTATTTCTTAGGTTATATCTGTTTTTATTTTCTACAATGCTATCTGCAATCCGTTTTCCTTCTTCAGTCTCAGTCATCGCTTTGATGACTTTTATTTTTTCGCCTTCCCCTTTATCTGTCCAAATCTTTTTTTGGATCTGACGTTTATTGTTATTGATCACTTCATTCGCAGCTTCTACTATGAATTGTGTTGACCGATAGTTCTGCTCTAGTTTGAAAGTTTGTACAGTTGGATAATCACTCTGATACATTAATATATTTTCGATCGTCGCACCTCTAAATGAATAGATGGATTGTGCATCATCGCCGACGATACATATATTCTGTGGGCTATCTGGATAATCTACCAGTAGCTTGATAGTAGAATATTGGAGTACGTTTGTATCCTGAAACTCATCCACCATCACATATCGGAACTGACGTTGGTATTTTTCTCTTACTCCATCTGGGTTTTGGTATAAAAGACGGAACATCTGTAATAGTAAATCATCGAAATCCATGGCGCCCGCTCGTAAGCATTTGGCAGCATATTTTTCATAGATCTGATAAATAAGTGGTCTTCGATTCATACGGTCGAGGGCCATCAGTTCTTCATTGTTTACATATGCTTTTGGTGTAATGAGATTACTCTTAGCTGCAGATATTCTGGCACGTACAGCGCCATTGTTGTACACTTTTTTATCGAGGTTGAGTGATTTTATGATCTCATTAATCACACTTTTACTATCATCGGTATCATAGATAGTGAAGTCATTTGGATAACCAATTTTATGTGCTTCCCTCCTTAGTATTTTTGCAAACAATGAGTGAAATGTTCCTGCCCAGACTCTTTGAGCACCAGTACCGACCACTTTTTCGATTCGCTCCTTCATCTCTCGAGCGGCCTTGTTGGTAAAGGTCAATGCAAGTATCTCCCACGGCGGGACTCCTTGATTGATGATATGAGCAATTCTATATGTTAGTACTCGGGTCTTACCTGATCCTGGGCCAGCGATTACCATTACTGGTCCCTCGGTGGCTGTGACAGCTTTCCGTTGTATTTCGTTTAATTCTTCTAGATATGAATGTCCTACATCTTGCATAGCCGCAAATTTCGCAATTTTTAGATGGTTAATAAATTACGAGATAGTTTAATTTGAAAAATGTTTAGAAACTTAGCTTAAATAAAAATGGCTGCAATGATGTGCAGCCATTAATTCTTGTTTTCCAATTAAATTAGCAAGTTAAAGCATCTCTTTCTGCTTGAAATTCATCAATTGTTTCTTGTGGTACAAGGTCACAATCATCGAGATCACTTATATATTGATCAATTGCAGCTTTGTAGGCATCGCAGTTAGCCGTAGATTGGTCGGCGCCATATGCTTGGGCAGCTTCAGAAATTTTGGTTGCCGCTTCTGATATATCAAGTGTGTCACAACCACCACCACAACTTGCTAGTGAAACAACACATATAACGAGTGCTAAATAGAGTAATTTTTTCATGTCTTGGATTTTTAGTGTTTGTAAAGATAGAAAAGTGATTCAAAGAACAATGACAATTATTTTATAACTCGTTGATTTGCAGTATTTCAACTTTTCCTTTCTGCTTAAAATTTCCAAGCGCCTAGGTTTTTACACTTATTACTTCTAAAAAGTCCTCACTTTCCTTTTACTTGGTTTTCCTTCCACATCGAAGATCATTTTGGATCTTTTAGTCAATGGCGCTCCTGTCGTCTCTTGATATATATTTTTATACTTATTGAATAGGGCTTTAGGCATCTTTTCTCCGTTGATTTTAAGATGCTTGCCAGAGAGTTCTATTTTGTTGCTTTTATATTCTTTTAGTAGTCCATCACGATTAAGCGCAGCACCAATTTTATCTACTACTGTATTAGACCTAAATAGTTCTTCGTTGTCTTTGATGTGAATGTTATCATCATTGAAAAACTCAAATCCATCAAATCCTTTGAAATTATTGAATCCCTCAAACCCATCCATATCTAGATTAAACATTTTCATAGATGAATCTAGTTGTATGCCCATTTTTTCTAAGGCCTTTTCAAGATCTTCTATCTCTTTAAGCCCTTCTAAGTTTTCAAGATCTTTTGAATCAAACATTCGGAAG
This sequence comes from uncultured Saprospirales bacterium, assembly GCA_963975265.1. GTDB lineage: Bacteria > Bacteroidota > Bacteroidia > Chitinophagales > Saprospiraceae > CAJXUU01. Next base: position 77,575 of record CAXBGT010000001.1, on the reverse strand, counting down.
TGTTCCATGTCTTCCATCTTTTCGAACACATCGTTATCTAGTAATTGTTCTATGTTTCCTCCAAGTTCTCTCCAGTTTTCTCCATCGAACATCATTCCAAATGAATTTGAGAAAATACTGTCAATTGATTTGCCATCAAAGATGTTTCCCATCTCAATCTGCATATCACCAAAACCATTACTCATATCAAATGTGAACCCTTCTAATGCTGCATCTATATCATCTTGATATTTAGGAAATTCACTTTCTGGTATTACTTTGCCGTCTACTTTGAGATTTGCAATTTGACCATTATTCTTTGTTAGCTCAATACTTTTACCGTTTTTCTCTGTTATTATTGTTACCACATCATTGTCTAGATTCATTTCGAAAGGAAGTGTGTCTACTTTAAGTGAAAACCTTTTTTCATCTTCAAGTTGGATATGAGATGTATCTCCAAAAAACATTAAACTTTGATTCTTAAATTCCAGCATAGGGTTTCCCTTCATATAGAATTTTTGATTGTATATATTATTCTCTTTTAGGTTTTCAAGCGAAAATGTTTTCTTTAAATGATTGAGCATTTCTCCACCCTCTATCTCTTCCCCATCTACCTTTAGTGATGAAAACAAACCTTTTGCAACCTCAACTACTATTTCATCGCTACCAGTTATTCTAATACTGTCAACTGTTCTTTTTAAGTCGGGAGAGTCATCTGTCCACTCATTCTCAATTTGAGAATTTTCTGAGAATGTTTTAGACATTTCATTTTGAGGTAGTTGACTGTCTACATTGCTTGCAAACAGCATTGCTACAAATAATAGTAAAACAGTCGCCACAGATTTCTCTCTGATATCATTTTTAGTTTGTTCCATATTGAGTATTCTTTTTATTCTATTTAATAATTGATGTTTGTTCGAAGCAAATGGCATAGCTAAAGATGGAATTCCAGCATGTCGCATCTCCTCTAATTTTACCAAGACTTTCGCATACGTTACTGAATCTATATTATAATTGATAGCTGCATCATCGCAGCAATTTTCTCTTTCCGCTTTGATATTGGCACTGATCCACCACATGGCCGGATGGAAGAAGTATACAATTTCTATAATAGTCAACACCATATTCACGATATAGTCATTGCGCTTAATGTGGAATAATTCATGGGCGATGATTGCTTCTGTTTCTTCAATCGCAAGCATATTGATCATTCCTATTGGGAAAAGTATTATTGGTTTTACATGCCCCAATACCATTGGTACATTGATTTTTGTAGACTCCACAAAAAGGACTGTTTTTTTGATACCGATGCTAATCTTAGTATTTGCTAATAATTTTTGGATAGTAGGATCGAGTATTTCTGTCGCTGTTGATTTGATATATTTAATATACCCAAATGATAGGACAAAATTTAGCGAGAACAACATTATACCCACGATCCATATCGTACTAATGTGGTGTAAATTATTGGTGAAGGCATTGTTTATATTTTCCAGAATGCTAGTAGAAGACTTATTGATTGCTGTATTGCTAAATGTGGTGCTGACTATTGTCTCTGCAGCAGCGGTCGAACTAACATCCAAATAATAAATAATAAATGTGACCACACTAAATAGCAAAGAGAGAAGAATACTACTCAAAGAAACATTGTACTTGAACTCTGATGGTTTATGCCGGTAAATCTTATGAATCCCAGACATTATAAGTGCTAAGAGTGAAACTTGCCACAAAGAATGAATAATTGTCCATCCGAGCGCATAGGATAAATCAGTACCGAGAAATGAAGTAAATGGATCGATCATTTTATTTAGATTTTTCTATGCTGGAGATAAGTTTTTTGATTTCATCTAAGTCTTCTTGACTAGTTGCATTGTTACCGAGGGCCTGTAAGACTAATGATTTAGCAGATCCTTTGTATGTAGAGCTGATGAAAGAAGACAACAAATCGGTTTTAGCATCATTCTCGGAAACAGAAGCAGTATAAATATGGGTACGAGAGGAAGTATCTCTTGCCGCATGACCCTTTTCGGCCATTATCTGCATTAACTTAAGTGTGGTAGTATATCCTGCATCCTTATCTTCAGATATTTTTTCATGAACGTCTCTTACGGAAGATGGCCCTTTATCCCACAGAATTTGTAAGATTTTTAATTCACTTTGAGTTGGCTTGGCCATAATTTTATGATTTACTATTACAAAACGCAGATCCTTCTACGAACACTTTCGTACAAAGATATACGAACTTATTCGTACTTGCAAGTTTTAATACGAATACTTTCGTAGATAGTGGATATTTAAAAGAAAAATGGGTGCTTTAGTTAACATGAGGCAATTCAACAATTCCATAATTAATTGACTCAGCAATTAATTACCCATCTTTGTACACATGAAAATTAGCCTTCTACAATTCGATGTAAAATGGATGGACATTCAATCCAACATTGATACAATATCAGATCATCTAGCTTCTTTGGAGAGTGAGATTGATTTATTGGTTCTTCCTGAAATGTTTTTGACAGGATTTAATATGGACGCTAAATCTGCGGCTATTTCTGAGGACCACTCTGCAATAAGGATATTGACAACATTGGCAAGAAATAAAAATACTGGAATCATAGGCTCTTTGGCTATCAGTGAGGGAACTACCTACTACAATAGAGTACTCCTAATAACGAAGGAGGGTATAGTTGGGCGGTATGACAAACAATTTCTCTTCACACCAAGTGGAGAAAGCGAAACATTCTCTAAGAAGCATTCTACATCATTGATAGAATATAAAGGCTGGAAATTGCTACCACAAGTTTGCTATGACCTTCGTTTTCCAGAAAATGTAAGATCAATTGATCAGGCAGATCTTATTATCTACATGGCAAACTGGCCTAGAGGAAGAATCCAGCATTGGAATGCATTGCTTAAAGCCAGAGCGATAGAAAATCAATGTTATGTGATAGGATGTAATAGAGTCGGTCGAGATGATAATGATTGGGATTTTCCTGGGAACTCTCAGGTGGTTGCATATAATGGTAATACAACAATGATAATTAAGAATTCAAAAGTTTTAAATATAGACCTCAATTTACAAGCAGTCCTTGACTACAGAACTAAGTATCCGTTTTTAAAAGATAAGAGGGATTAATTTATTGTCTTCGCAACTTTAGTCTCATGAATCCATGTAGCAATGATTACACTTATATATTATCCAATCACCTTACAGATTATAAATAATTCACATATGATTAGTTCATGCCGAGATTCTTAAATGCAGCTAAGTACCTTAACTTGTTTGAAAATAGACTGAAAAAACTTACCTTTGCGAATCTTTTGCATGGCAAAAAGAAAATTTCAACTAACTAAACTCGCAATGTTCTGACAGTCAGCGCATTACATAACAAAATAAACATACTCGAATGGCTTTAATAGGAAAAATTAGAAACAATTTTTGGTTTGTATTATTGGTATTAGGTCTTGCCTTAGCAGCATTTGTGATCATGGATATGATGAATGCAGGTAATCAAGGTGGATTAGGTCCAAAACAAATCATAGGAGAAGTAGCTGGAACTGAGATTGATTACAGAGACTTCCAGAAAGCTGAGCAAGCACTTTACTCAGGAGGAACTGATTCTTACGCTGGTAAAACTAGTGCATGGAATTACCTAACCGAAAAAGCGATCGTTGAAGATCAATCTTCTAGACTAGGAATTGGTGTTAGTGGAGATGAATTATCTGAATTACTATTTGGTAGCCAATTAAGCCCTGTGATTCAAAATGTGTACAGAAATCCTCAAACTGGACAGGTAGATATGCAAAGCTTACTCGGTATCAAACAGGCATTGCAAGATGGCAATGAACTTAATCCTGATTTCGTATTAAGGTGGGAGGAGCTTCAGAAACAAGTTATCAAAGTTGCAAAGCAAGAGAAAATTAATGCTTTAGTTTCTAAGTCAATATTCACACCTAAGTTTGTTGCTGAAAACGTAGGAATGAAAACTTCTGAAAAAGTAAGTTTTAATTTTGTAAAGATTCCTTTTGACAACATTGATGATTCTGCTATAACATTAGACGACGCTGATTATTCATCTTATATAAGTGATAATGCATTCAAATATACAAATCAAGAAGAGACAAGAGTTTTAGAATATGCAGTGCTTAATGTTCTACCTACAGCTAAGGATTCTGCAAATATAATGGCTGACCTAGCTGAAAGAGCAGATGAGTTCAGATCTAAATCATCAAGCACAGAAGATTCTCTTTATGTAATTAATAATGAAGGTTTTTATAGTCCTTTCTACGCACGACAAGATGACCTTACTGGTGCGATAAAGAATGCAATTGTTGATATGAATGTAGGAGATGTATATGGTCCTTACTTAGATAATGGTGGATACTTTATAGCAAAACTAACAGCGAAAGGTGTAATTCCTGATTCAGTACAAGCAAGTCATATATTAAGACCGGCAACACAAGGTGATGTATTAGGTATGGCTAGCGCAAGAGCTTATATTGATAGCTTGAGAGTATTAGTTGAGAATAGAACAGCAGATTTTGCAGATTTAGCTATAGCGAATAGTACTGACGGTTCTGCTGCTCAAGGAGGAGATTTAGGAACGTTTGCTCAAGGAAGAATGGTGCCAGAATTTAACAAAGCGGCGTTTGTAGATAGCAAAGAAGGAGGCCTTTACACGGTGCAGACCCAATATGGAGTTCACTTGATCAATGTGAAGAAGAAAGTATTCAATGATAGAGACTCTAAGTACAAAATTGCCCTCATTAGATCTGCAATTGTACCTTCTGAAGAAACTCAGAATGTTGTTTATGAGGTAGCGGATCAAATCGTAAGTGCGAACAGAACACTGGAAGAATTAAGAACGGCAGTAGAAGGAAAAGCAAATATGTCAATAGAGAGAACGTCTCCATTGAAAGCAAATGATTACTTAGTAGGTGCTCTCGGCGGCGGTGAAACATCAAGGGAAATCGTAAGATGGGCATACGATATGGATTCAAAAGCAGGGGAAGTGTCACCAAGTATCTATACATATACTGATTTAGTAAACTACTACAACAGTAAGTATGTTTTAGCTGGACTAGCAAGCATAACTGCAGGTGGACTATCAACAGTAGCTGATTTGAAGAATGATATTGAAACTCCTGTAATGAATCTTAAGAAAGGGGCATTAATAGCAAGTAAAATAAGCGGCACAGATTTAGCATCAATAGCAAATAACTTCAGTACGTCAGTAGAAACTGCAAATGATGTTGCTTTCACTGCAGGTGGTGTTACGGGGTTAGGGAATGAGCCAAAAGTATTGACAGCAGCTTTTGGTCAAGCAGAAGGTTCAGTATCTAAACCAATCATTGGAAACAATGGTGTATATGTAGTACGAACTAACTCTAAAACTGCAGGCTCTGCACCAGCAAATGTTTTAGCACAAACAAAAACATTGAATAATACAAATAGAGGAAGAGTTAACTTTAGCTTATTAAACTCACTTAAGGAGAAATTTAAAGCAACTGATAATAGATCAAAGTATTTCTAAGATCTAAAGTTAAGACACCATAAAACCTATCAACCAGGTATAGAAGCCTGACTTGCATTGCGAGTCAGGCTTTTTTGTTTGATTTTATTACGCGCTTCGGCATTTGGCGCAAGTTTTCTAATAGAGACTTCTTATGAAATCTCGCAAACTAGGAATAGATAATCTAAAGAATAAATACTTGCGAAGAATGTTCTTTACTGTATTTGGAGGTAGGGCCTAGCCTGCATAACTTGCACTGTTTATGTGAAAAGTAGTTTCATGACATCTTGCTTTTTTTATGGCAAGACTGTTCAGTTGATGGAAGGTGAGTAGCTATCTCTACAATTGTGGATAAATACATCATAAAAAATTAAATATATACTGCGATAAACTCTAATATATCTAAGCATTTCTATAATTTTGACCTTTAAATTCTACTTCTAGATTTTCAGTGAAATATGAGAAGTCTCTAGAAAGAAAAAGTGTTGAATGCAACAGTAGATTTTTGAGAAGTAGTATAACTCTGCACAAAATCCAATTAATGGCAGTAGATGTAATTTTAGGACTCCAATGGGGAGACGAAGGCAAGGGAAAAATCGTAGATTATCTTGCTGATAAATACGATATGGTATGTAGGTTCCAGGGCGGACCTAACGCAGGGCACACCATCATTATCGGGACTAACAAGTATGTTCTTCACACTATTCCTTCAGGTATATTCAGACAAAAAATCACCAATGTCATAGGCAATGGTGTTGTGATTGACCCTATAACTATGGTTCGAGAACTGGATAACCTTGATAAGGAAGGTGTAGAATTTAGAAGTCGGCTATTCATAGCAAGAAAGGCTCACCTGATTTTACCAACTCACAGGTATATAGATGCTGCATCAGAAGCTGCAAAAGGAAAGGAAAAAATAGGCAGTACCCTAAAAGGTATAGGACCGACCTATATGGATAAGACGGGTAGGAATGGCATAAGAGTAGGTGATATCGAAACATCAGACTTTAAAGAAAAGTATGAAGCACTGAAAGCGAAGCACATGGATTTCATCAAATTGTATCCTGAGATAGAGTTTGATCTTGCCGCAGAAGAAAAGAAATGGTTTGATTGTATCAATATCATCAAAGAACTCAATTTTGTAGATGGTGAATACATGGTCAACAAAGCCATAAAGGCAGGTAAAAAAGTATTGGCAGAAGGAGCACAAGGGTCTATGCTTGATATCGATTTCGGTACTTACCCATTTGTAACCTCATCTAACACTATTTCTGCGGGCGTTTGTAATGGTTTGGGTATAGCCCCTTCTCAGATAGGAGAAGTCATAGGTATAGTGAAAGCATACTGTACGAGAGTTGGTTCTGGCCCGTTTCCAACACAATTGGACGATGCAGATGGTGAAAAGCTTAGAAAAATAGGTTCTGAGTTTGGTGCTACTACAGGTAGACCAAGAAGGTGTGGATGGATTGATATTCCTCAGTTACTCTATACCATCATGTTGAGTGGTGTGACACAAGTTGTGATTACCAAACTGGATATACTAGACGAGTTCGAAACGATTAAAGTAGGAACCCATTACGATGTAAATGGAGAAGTTACTAACGAGCTACCATATGACATCAATATACCTGGAATTACCCCAGTATATGAATCGCACAAAGGATGGTCAAGTAGCTTAGAAGATGTGGTTACTATAGAGGGTCTTCCACAAGAGGCAAAGGACTATATAGCTGAATTGGAAAGATTATTAGGAGTTCCGATTTCTATGGTATCTACTGGTCCCGAAAGACGTAAACTGCTTGTGAAATAAACGAAAAGTATTGCAAAGTTAATCTCTCTAGTAAGAAAGAGGGTGAATAATATATCAGGGGTAGAATATTTGAAAACATCTACCCCTTTTTTACACTTTATACGTCAGCGCCTTATTCTAGATTAAGTATCAGTGATACTAATTACAACATGACTCTAGTTCATAGACTTGTTTTACTTCAGCTTCATTTAGACCGTTATCAAATATAATAACATCATCCAACGTACCTGAAAATTTGTAACCAAATATGAGAGGTCCTTCATCTTTGGAGAGAAATTCTGGAAAAGAGCTGCAATTTCCATCATTTTCTACTTTTTCATGTAAAATTCCATTAAGGTAAATCGAGTAAGTATTTACATCTTTAATGCCAATTATATTTATCCACTCTGGAGTTAAGTTTTCTGGAACCTCCCCAGAACAATCTAGTATGTTAGGAGACAACCAATCTACCCAAGCGGAATTATTATGAGCAAAAACAGCTCTTCTGCAATCATAAAGACTAAGCGACCATTGTCCAAACCGATTGGGGCAAGATGGAAAAGTATCTCTTGATATTAAGCCTTCAATGAAACCCGCTCCCGATCTTTTTCTTGAAATCTTGATCCAGAGAGACAGTGAAAAAGACTCCATTCCATCTAGGAATGAAGCATCTTCTTTTAATATCTTTTGATAAGGTGATTCTAAATAGTCAAACTCATAAGCGCAATTAGGATTTCCACTTCTTCCGTTAGTAGTATTGGTGCCGATTAATGTGTCTAAGTGGTTTCCATTCCCTGAGATATCATTAAGTGACCCATCACTAAATGTATATGATGCTATAATATTTTGTTTTAATTCCTCTGGATAGCATGAAAAATCATTTTTATTACATGAATAGAAAGTAACAATGAGTACCGAATAGAAGACACTAATTTTTGACATAGGTTTTGTTCATGTGATTGCACCTAAAACGAAAAGGGTTAGAACGTATTGCCCAAGTTAAGATACCATATTCCACTCTTTTACTCAGAAAACAACCTTCCATCTTCAATCAAATCTGCTGATAGAACCATAACAAAAGACTACCAAGGTAAATCACAAGATTAATCTTACATTATTAAATATTCAAAAAACCAATACCTTTACCGTTAAACATAACAACAATGAATATATCACTAGAAAATAGAAATGCACTCGTATGTGGATCATCAAAAGGGATTGGTTCAGCATCTGCGAAGCTACTTGCCAAGATGGGCGCTAATGTGACTTTAGCTGCTAGATCAGAAGATAAATTGAAAGCAATGCTGTTAGAGCTGGATACATCAAAAGGACAACAGCATGATTATATCATTGTCGATTACAACATACAAGCCGATCTTAGAGCTAAGGTGGAATCGCTTGCATCAAAGAAGAACATTCACATACTTGTAAATAATACTGGCGGACCACCTTCTGGGCCGATAGCAAAAGCAACAACGGAGGCGTTTTTAGCAGCTTATAACCAACACCTAATCTGTAATCATATTCTAGCTACTACATTACTACCTGGTATGGAAGCTGATGGTTTTGGAAGGATCATCAATATTATATCAACTTCTGTAAAAAGCCCACTCGCTAACCTTGGTGTTAGTAATACGACTCGTGGTGCGGTAGCAAGTTGGTCTAAAACACTAGCTGGAGAAGTGGCGAATAAAGGGATCACCGTAAATAATGTACTTCCGGGAGCTACAAATACTGGAAGACTGGATGAAATCATAGAAAATAAGGCTAAAAAAATGAATAAAACCAAAGATGAAACCATCAAATCTATGCAATCAATTATACCGATGGGTCGGTTCGCAGAACCATCCGAGATTGCTGCCGCTATAGGTTTTTTGGCCAGTCCTGCTGCATCATACATTACAGGGATCAATATTCCTGTGGATGGTGGACGAACTAAATGTTTATAATCTTTTGTTAGTCAAAATATGAGCGAAGATCTACCATCAAATGAGATGTTTCCCGATGCGCTTTTTGAATTATCAGAAAGCGATATGTTCAAGGCAATAAGAGATAGAGTAGCGTATTTGCTGGATAAAAATCCAGAGTTGTTGATGAGTTACCTTTATCGTTTGGATGTTTTGGAAGTGAAAATAAATGCCGTATTGTCTCCTAATGCCGTTGTAGCTCCTGTAGAAGGGTTGGCTAGATTGATATTAAATAGACAAAAGGAAAGAATAGCCACAAAGCAAAAATATAAATCAGACCCTCCAATCCCTGGGTGGGAATTTTAAAAATGAATGTATTCAAAAGCATCGGAATCGTATTCAGGTCCACGAAGTATAGTGAGAGCAGTTTGATATTGGATGTATTTACAAGAGAGAAAGGCCTAAGATCATTCATCGTAAGTGGTGTGCGATCCAGCAAAACAAAAAATAAGGCATCCTTATATCAACATCTTAATATCCTAGATCTGGTAGCTTATGATAAAGATGATAAGCTAGCACGAATCAAAGAATGTAGAATCGAGCATCACTATAAAAAACTGTCTTATGATGTAGTTAGATCATCTATTGGTTTATTCATTTTAGAAGTTTGTAAAAATGCAATTCGAGAAAGAGAAGAGAACGTCTCCTTGTTTGATTTTATATACAGCCGACTTACCCTTCTAGATAGTGAGGAGCAGATTAATCTTAGTTTGTTTAGCATTAAGTTTATGCTGGAATTATCAGAGCATATTGGATTTATGCCTATTAATAACTTTCATAGTGACACACCTTATTTCGACCTTTACAATGGCAAATACCTTGATCACAATAATGAAAAATATGTTGCTACCAAAGAAGTAAGCGCTGCCATTGGCATGATTGACCATATGTCAATGGATGCATTGGATGCGCTTTCTTACCCAAAGGAATTAAGGAATGAAATTATTGATAATATGGTCATCTATTACCGACTTCATATAGAGCAATTCAGAGAATTGAAAACTTTGGAGGTTTTGAGAGCTATTTTTTAGCATTGATTCCAATAAGTCAAGAGATTCCCAAAGTAGGAACAAGGAAGAAATGCAAAGCCCTAGTATATTAAACTAGAAGTCTTTTTGAGCTTGCCAATTCTCTCGATAACTATGTCGAATCTTGGGAATCTAAACATTTCACTTTTTTATCAAAAAAAAACCCGATCCAAATTAATGAAACGGGCTACTAATCTATATTGATTGCCTATTATCTAAAAAGTAAGCTTACTTCGTAAACAACAACTCTCTGTATTTAGTCATTGGCCAAAGTTCATCGTCAACAGTCATTTCTAACTTGTCGCAATGAAGTCTGATTTCATCAAAGTAAGGCTTCACTTTTTCGCAATACGATTTGGCTTTTTTCTCTAAGTTAGTTAGTTTATTAGCCTTTTTACGTTCCTCAATCATAGCATCTACGTTGGTTTTAATTGCAGCGATAAGTTCAGAGATAGTTGTTATTATGTCAATCTGCTCTTTAGCCAATTTTTTATAATCTGTGCCAAATATGTTTTTCAATCCACTTACATTTTCGATTATAGTATTCTGATATCTGATAGCAGTAGGAATCACATGATTTCTAGCGATATCGCCCAGCACCCTACCTTCAATTTGAATTTTCAACATATACTCTTCTAGCTCGATTTCGTATCTAGCATGTACTTCTGGTTCTGTGAGGACACCATGGTCAGCCAATAATTTTATATTCTCTTTCGATACTTTTGCTTTAAGAGCTTCAGGTGTGGTTTTGAAATTACTCAACCCTCTTTTCTTTGCTTCTACGACCCAATCTTCAGAGTAGCCATCACCTTCAAATCTAATGCTCTTTGATTGCTTGATGTACTCTCTTAGTACGTTAAATATGGCATCATCTTTCTTCATTTTTTTATCAGCAATAAGAGCATCTACTTCGATTTTGAACTTTCTCAACTGCTCAGAAACCATTGTGTTCAAAATTGTCATTGGAACAGCACAATTCGCAATAGACCCTACCGCTCTAAACTCAAACTTGTTACCAGTAAATGCAAAAGGAGAAGTTCTGTTTCTGTCTGTATTATCTAGTAAGACATCAGGGATTTTACCAACGACATTTAGCTTAAGATCCGTTTTTTCTTCAGGAGTTAATTTCCCTTTTGATACTTTCTCTAGATTATCTAATACATTGGTCAATTGTTCTCCGATAAATACAGAGATAATTGCCGGAGGTGCCTCATTTGCTCCAAGTCTATGGTCGTTACTTGCACTAGCGATCGATGCTCTTAAGAGATCAGCATGTGTATCTACAGCCATGATTGTATTGATAAAGAATGTTAAGAACTGAAGATTACTCATTGGTGTTTTACCAGGAGACAATAGGTTTATTCCTGTATCTGTTGCGAGAGACCAATTGTTATGTTTTCCTGACCCGTTGATGCCCGCGAATGGCTTCTCATGGAACAAGACCCTAAAGTTATGATTCTGAGCTACTTTCTCCATTACATCCATCAACAGTGAATTGTGGTCCACGGCTAGGTTCGCTTCTTCGAATAATGGTGCAATCTCGAATTGATTAGGTGCGACCTCGTTGTGTCTTGTCTTTACTGGAATTCCAAGTTGAATGCATTCTAACTCCAATTCTCTCAAATAGCCCATTGCTCTCATTGGGATAGATCCAAAATAGTGATCATCTAACTGTTGACCCTTTGCAGGAGAATGACCCAGTAAAGTACGCCCTGTCATCATAATATCCGGTCTAGAATCTGCCAATGCACTATCGATCAAGAAAAACTCTTGTTCCCAACCTAATGTATTGATTACTTTAGAAACGCTTTTATCAAAATATTTAGCGACAGCGGTTGCAGAGGCATCGATTGATTGTAATGCTCTTAGCAATGGTGTCTTGTTATCCAATGCCTCTCCTGTGTAAGAAACGAAGATGGTAGGGATACACAATGTTGTACCCATTACAAATGCAGGAGATGTAGGATCCCATGCTGTATATCCTCTTGCTTCAAATGTATTTCTTAATCCTCCGTTAGGGAAAGATGATGCGTCTGGCTCTTGTTGCACCAATTGTGATCCATCGAATCTTTCCATTGCTTGACCATCTCCTATCGGTTCAAAAAATGCATCATGTTTCTCCGCTGTGATACCTGTCAATGGCTGAAACCAGTGTGTATAGTGAGTCGCCCCCTTTTCGTGAGCCCACGATTTCATACCTGAAGCAATCTGATCGGCTACTTTTCTATCTATCTTATCTCCATGCTTAGTTGCATTCTTGATCGCTTTGTAAGCGTCTTTTGGCATGTACTGTCTAGATGTTTCAAGAGAGAAAACTTTATTTCCAAAAAGATCACTTCTCTTAGCTGAGATTTCCTGAACCTCTACAGGTTTACGCTTTAAAGTTTCATTTAGCGCATTGAATCTAATAATAGCCATTTGTTTTATTATTTTGTATAATGATAGAATTATAGGGGCAAAGATAACTAAATTGTATAATTTATGGAGTTATACCCATTAGTTTTTGGGGTAGCCTTGTGAAATTAGAGTCTTTTATTGAATATTATTAAATAAGCAATCACCATTTTCTCTTTAACTTAAGATGAAATGGTTTTTTACGAAGTGGTATATATGGTGTAAACTAGATACCATCTTGTTGTGTAAAGACTTTTGGTTAATGCTTAAAAGTCAAATGACAAGCCTTTGGAAATTGCGCATAATCATCGATTATAATAGTTATTAGATTATTTAGACAAAATTTGTCAATGACCAATATGTAAATCCGTATGTTTGATGTCGATAAAAGAATAGACCCTAAATGAGTAGATTAAATTTTTTACTTGAAGCCATTAAGAATTTTAGAGAAGTAGGCACTGTAACTAGAAGTGGAAAGGCTTTAAGTGAAAAGATAACAAGTTTTATCTCACAAGAAGATAAATTTATATTGGAACTCGGATCTGGAGATGGGGCTATTACTAAAAGGATACTGGATAGAATGCATCCCAATGGCAAACTGCTTGCATTTGAGATCAATCCCAATATGTACGAGAAATTGTTAGAAATAAAAGACCCTAGATTCTTTCCTATCAATGATAGTGCGGAGAACATGGAAAGATATATGGTTGAACATAAGATAGAGGTCTTTGACAGCATTGTTTCGGCTCTTCCTAATATAGTGCTTCCAGAAGAATTAGCGCAAAGAATACTTGGGCTATGCAAAAAGAATCTCAAAAAAGGGAAAAGTTATATGCAACTGCATTATGCTAAGACACTTACCTCTTTATATGAAGGTGTATTTGGAAACCTTGAAACTCATTTTGTTTTTCTTAATGTCCCTCCAGCTTACGCTTTTCGATGTATTAATGAGTAGAGTTTATTTGTTTTCTGTAATTTTTAATCCTCCATATTTTAGATCAGCACTGATTTTCAATTTAGCATTTTTGGTCCCTCGAAAGGCTTTTACATTTATCTCGCTTCCATCTTTTTCAGAGTGATATTTTTCATGGGAAACACCAATTGATAAACCTGAATAATCCCCTAAAAATTTCAAGTGAAAATCTGAATCTACTCCAAATTTGTATTCTGTATATTTGGACTCTAAAGAGATTAATTCCAGATTTGGGCCAGTCGATCTTACATGTATACTGCCGTACTTTGTTTTCACTTTACATTTTCTATTCAGTTTTTTAACAGATACAGAAGTGTTTTTAGTTTCTAGAATCAGACTTTCCGCTTCTCCTATTTTGAAATTGTCATATTTTCCATTATTTACTATTTCTCTAGCTGACTCTATTGTAAATTCATCATACTTAGTGTCCAAATCCATATTACCACAACTACCAAAACTAAAATTAGAATATTTAGATGTCATTTTTATATCATCACATGTTGCTATGGTTAGGGTACTGTTTTTAATTTCTACGATTACGTTTTTTACTTTTGACACGTTTGCTTTACCATAGCCAAGATTCAAAGTTAAATTGCCTCCAACATTATCAAAAAAAATGTCTCCAAATTTATTAGTGACATCAGAAGAACCACCAATGCTAGCCTGAGAGATTGACCCATACTTATTTACCAAATTAGTACTTATTCCTTTAGGAACCTTGATCGTATAGTGAACTTCAAAATCGATATTATTGCTATTGCTCCACCAGCTACTCCACCATGAGCTGTTTTCTTGATCTGGATAGACTGTTTTCATTCCTACTTTTGATCTGCTATGAGAAAAGTCAATACTAATATCTTCTAGAAAAGTCTGTCCTTTTGATTTACTTGCTGTTTTAACTTTAATGAGTACATCAACGTCTACCGTATTTTTATTCCATGTTGTGATTTTAATATTTCCATATCTATTATGGACTCCGAGTATTGCGTCAGAATCAACATCAAACGATTGGTGAATCTCCTTTATTAACTGCTTTTTAGATAATGAATTAGCTCTTACTATTCCACTTCCAAAAAGCAAAAGCAGTAAAAGAGCACTTATTTTATATTTCCACTTTGTCATCTTCAATATTTAGTTGGTTGTGTTGGTTTGTTTTGTTTAGAACGGTCTCAAGGATTTCTAGTTTTGTTCTGTAATTGTATATCATTGAATTCACTACTTTGTTGGTATTATTGCCTTTTCCTTTGAGTAGTTCTTCTTTAAGTTCATTATAGACTGCATCGAGAGACTTTAGATCCTCTTTTACATCCTCGGCTTCTTGTGCATCTGTGGCTTTAACGGTAGCCCACATTTTGTCTATTTTTTTATTATAATGTCTTTCTGCCTCTACGAATTCGTCAAGGCGTGGATTGTCATATGTATTGCCACTTTTATTGATCTGCATCCCAATCAGAAGCCCAACGCTCATTACTACTATAAACATAGCTGCAACTTGCATTACACGAATGAGATTTGTTTGCTTCAGCTGATGAAATATGGATGTTTTCTCTATTTTGGAATTTGCCAGTTCTTTTTCAAGGTTCATCCAAATCATAGGTGGTGGACTTTCGGAATCGAAATCCTGCCTATGATCTGCCAAAAATTGTTCTAATTTGTCTTCTTTCATGTTTTATAATCTTATGCCAATTCTGTTTCAAAACGTCACTTTTAACTTTGGAGCAATACTGATGGATATTAAATCCAGCATATGAAATAAGCGCTAAATATTCATCCGGCCACTACAAAAAAACAGTGAAATTCCATTGTCGTCGGTATTAGTAAGAATTCATCAGGTCTCTTATCTTCTTTTTTGCTCGGCTATACTGAGATTTTGAGGTAGACTCTGATATATTCATGATTTGTCCTATCTCTTGGTGGTCGTACCCTTCCATTGCATACAATGAAAAAATCACTCTATATCCATCTGGCAAAGCTGCCATTGCCTTTTTTATTTTTTTTACTTCGAAATGATAGTTGTTTGCTTCTACTAATTCTTCTGCAACGTACCTTCCTTCCTCTATTTCTTCAATATGAAGTTTTTTCTTGCGCAGTTTATTGATGCAATTATTGACTACTATTCTTTTCATCCAGGCCCCAGGTGTAGACTCAAATTTATAGGTGTGCAGCTTTCTGTAAACATCCATAAAAGATTCTTGTAGCAAATCTTCAGCTTCCATACTATTGTTGAGCATACGTAGACAGATATTATACATTCCTTTAGAATACATTCTATATAGATTGTACTGGGCACTTCGATCGCCTTCAATACATCGTTCTACGAGCTCTCGCTGAAAGTTCAATTGTTCCAATTAGTAGTATTAGTTGTAATTATTTTTCAAACATCTCTCAGTCACAAGATACATAAACGAAAGGCCGTTTAGCGAATCCTACAAAATCGATATTCTAAAAATAATGCTCAAACAATTTAGCGTTAAGTTGTTTGAGCTTAGTTTGTTTTCATAGTAATGACAGAAAAAAATAGGAAGGGTTGCATCTTAACTTTAAATATCTTGTGTTCTTAAACCTCTTCCATAAATCAAAGTGCATCCTGTTCGAATTTATGCAGAGAATAAACATACTAAAGATACAAATTAATCGTCACAAACACCTTTATTGACTTTTAATGAGGCCGTAATTGGTATATCAACAGCATGAGAGATTGACAAATTAGGAGAAATAAATGTAATATCTCCTGTAAGATTAAAAGTTACATTGCTGCCGATAATGATGCTATCTGCAGCCTGATATAATCCGTCCAATGGACTATCTGCGCTAGTTAATATGAGCACCTCAGGGTAAGTAGTCTCTCGTACTTCGTAAATTCCTCCAGATAATGTTGCCAGATATAGCTCACCAGATTCATCTTCTCCATAAGTGGATACTCCATTGGGTGCATCTAACATTTGAGTAGCACTTCCATTAGAATACATAACCCAAGTGTTATTTGTGACATAATCGGTGACAAGATAGTATCCGTATAGTTCTGTGTACTTGCACCCTCTATACATATATCCACCAGTGATAGAATATCCTCCAGTTGCAAAATTATGCCCGTATGTAAAGATAGGATCAACGTAAGAAGGTGAAAAACAAGATGGTAGCCCACTTACACAATTATTATTTATTGGGTCGGGATCATAACATTGATCTCCTTCCATGATTGCCCATCCATAATTCTCTCCACCAGTACTTGTAAATGGTTGGAAATTGACCTCTTCAATCACATTTTGTCCAACATCTGCAATCCAGATGTCACCCGTCTTAGAATCAAAAGCGATTTTCCAAGGGTTTCTTAAACCAAAAGCCCAAATCTCATTTGGAACAGTTGGAAAACTAATGTATGGATTATCCACGGGAATTCCATAATAAGGAAAAATGTTTTCATTCTGGTCAACATCAATCCTTAGCATTTTGCCAAGTAAGAATGTAGAGTCCTGAGACCGACACCCTGGATCTCCTCCAGAACCACCATCTCCCATAGGTATGTATAAATAGTGATCTATTGGGCTAAATTTCAAATCTCCGGCATTATGATTGGAAAAGGGTTGACTAATTTCGATCATTACTTTTTCAGACTCAGGGTCTGCAAGATTTGCATCAGTAACAGACACTTTGAATCTTGAGATAGTTGTAGTTCCAGAGATATTGGTATAGTTAACAAAGAAATATCCATTTGTTTCAAATTCAGGATGAAAATCCAAGCCTAGGAGACCTCTTTCATTGGCAGTAGAGTTTACTTTCGAAACGATATCTAGGAATGGTGTTGATAGTACACTGCCATTTTCTATGATTTTAATTATGCCATCTTGCTCAACGATGAAAAGTCGATTGGATCCATCCCCTGCATTGGTTATATCCACTGGACTACTAAGTCCAGACTGCACTTGAACATATTGAAGTGAAGGTTGTGCCGAAGAAAAAAAACTTACTAAAATCAACAAGAGTATTGATAAATATTCTTTCATACACGAAGGCTTTAATCTTTGAAAATAACTACTTAATTAAATAACTTAGTGTGGAATCACCTTTTAATTCTCGGATTTGATATTTACCCATAATACCAATATAATTTTGGTCAACATCTTTCATTTCTTTGAATTCTGTGCATTCCAATCCTTCTGAGAAAAAGATATGATCATAAGGAACACGAAGGTTGCCATCAGAAAGACCTCGTCTAGAGTTAGTCAACTTAGTATCGCTCCTGAATTCTCGGATTTCATTGGTCCAATATACCATATTGTATTCACCTAATGCGATCAGAGGATATTCAGATCTTTTGATCTCTTCAGCTATCACATTCAGTTGATTTGAAGCTGTTTCAATGCTTTTTTTATCTAGTGCAGGAGTTAGATAGGAAGAAATAATATGAAATTCTTTTCCATCTTTTTCGATAGTTGATTTTAAGTTAGGCTTGTCTTTGCATTTGAATGATCCAGTACTTTTGAACGGTATCCTGCTATAAAGTGCCATGCCGTATGGATCAATACGTACTTCGGATTTAGAACAAGGAAAGTCAACTTTTAGTAGATTGTGAAGCACCACATTCCAATCTGGAGTCAATTCTTGAAATGAAACCAAATCTATGTTTTCTTCATTTAATAAGTTTCTCAATTCATTGAACTCCAATGTAATATTGCTCAAGTTTATATGAGCTACGTTTAGTTTTGCTTCGGTGTTTTCTTGAGGGAGTTTGAGTGTATTGTTAGATGCATCTTTTAGAAAGATACAAAGTGCAGCTGTACATGCCATTCCAGCAAACATGATCTTCGATTTACCAAAAAGCAAAGACACTAGGCTGAATCCTAACATTCCCAGCATAATATGGACTGAATATTCAGAAATACGTCTGATCAAAGGGACCTGAGATGACAACATCACAATACCCGTACCTACTATGAGTATCATAGCTACAGTAGATTGTAGTATTGTGTTTTTCTGCTGTTGAGTCATCTTGTTTGATCTTGCTAAATTAAGCAATACTAATTCCTATAGACGTATTTTAACTGAAAAGCAACTAATTTATCATATGCTAACAGCGTAATGCCTAATTTTAGCATTCTCTTAATCTATGAACCCTGCTAAAACTACCGTTTTCTTAAAACTTAGAACATCCCCATCAGGATGAAATACTTGGCCTACCACTATGTATATGCCAAGGTCAGAAATGTTACCTTCAGTATCTGTACCATCCCAAGTAATAATTCCCTGAGTGGATAATAATTCGTTTTGAGATAGTGCTTTGATCTTAAACCCTGCTGCATCATGCATGGCAATATTTGCAACGAATCCAGACTTTTCTAGATTGTAATTGAGGAGCATCACGTCATCTGTTCCATCTTGATCTGGAGAGAAAGTCTCTGTAACAACGGTAAACATTTCATCTCCAGGATTGATAGTGATTTCTCCTGAGTTTTTGTATCCGGGGGTAGCGAACCTAGTACTTTGAGAAGCGGATTGCCAGTTTCGTTTATCATTCGTTTCTACATTAAAACTTATTCTTTCTAAGCTTACGCCTTCTGTATCATCGATCAGTTGGAAGTGCTGATCTTCTGTATAGTCGAAGGAATCTAATACAATTCCATCTACATTTGTAATTGTAACATTGCCCGCATCATTGTTAAATGCTGGTAATTCAGAAATGATAATATTTGCATCACTATCTGGCTTATATTCCTGAACTAAGAAATCCGCATCTTCTGTTAGTGCAATATATTCTTTGGGACCAATCGACAGGTTTGATGAGATGACCTGCATCATTTCATTATGAGTATTTGAAATAATTATCCCTTGAAGCTCAATAAATTTGTCTGAAGTGTTATATAATTCGATAAAATCCTCCCCTTCAATATATGGGTCGAATAGGATTTCACTTAGTAAAAGGTCGCCTATGATTGGTTTGCTCGGCACATTAAACAAAAGAGAGAAATCTGTCATAAGGTTACCGTTTAAGTCATTGATCCCAGAAGCTATCATACTGTAAACAATATCAGAAGCAAAATCAGTAGCGAATTGAAGTAGATACTCGTTTCCTATACCACTTAAATTGTTGATTGAAAAGGGATTTCCAACTCCATTATCTACGTTATAGTGGTTTACATTCTGAGCATCTGAAGCTTCCACCGGCTCATCAAATTTTATGAGAATCTGATTTACACTTAATGCTGCGGCTTCAATTATATTCGGTGGTGTCAAATCTACTTCAAACGCTTTGATAAACATATCACCATAGAAAAACTTATCCGCTCTTGAGGCACTAAATTTACATTTAATACCAAAAAACTGAGAATCAGAAAAAGAAAATCTATCATCCATAAATTCTACATCAAGAAAAGTAGATTCTAGACCGTCATAGTTGGTTTTTACTGACCACAATCCACTAGGAAAAACATCTATATCTACTCTAGCTTCTGCTGGCTCATTTGCCATAGCACCCATTGTTGCTGATCCTATAAGTTCTGCTGTACCATTATTAAGGTAATAGAAGTTTATTGCATCGTCCGAACCGTTTTCGCCTATTTGTAAATAGTAACCATTGGCAACTGAAAGGTCTTGATTATCCAACGCTAAGTAAATTGTGGATCGATTATTATCAGAAGGGCTAAAATCTAACTTATGGTAGAAACCGATGCTTACGGTGTCATCACTTATTTGGCTTTGTCTGAAAAGAGTGGTCTCACCTGCTGCAGGAGCGTTAAGTTGCAACTGTCCATCTTCATTGACGATGAATTGGTCGACATCACCAGTCCATTCTGATAGATCTTGCTCTGAAAAATCAGAAGACCACTGTGCATTGATATTACTTACACACCAGAAGACAGCAACGAATACCCCTACTATAATTTTAATAATTGAGCTCATAAAGTGCAATATACAGTAATGCGGATAAAGGGATAGTTAAAAAGATGTCAACTTTTGATGAATAGATTGCTTTTTAATTTGTCATTCGATTGTTATTTTGAATTAGAATTCAGATAAAGTTGAGTTTTTAGATATGACTTCGGCTTTTTTTTAACATATTACATTTGGATTAATTGTTTTCAAAGATGAAAACGAACTATTTTACTTAACTAAATAAAATTTGCATGAAAAAAATGTTTACAAATTTAGGATTGTCAGCCTTGCTGGTGATTCTATGCCAGTCATTTGCGTTTTCGCAACAGACGGTCGCAGGAGTAATTACAGATTCAGCGGGTGACGCTGTTATAGGCGCCAATGTAATCGTAAAAGGAACAACTGTTGGTACAATTACTGATATCGATGGTGGATTTTCTCTTATTGCTCCAGCCGGAGCCACTACTTTAGAGGTATCTTATTTGGGATATCTTACTCAATCGATTCTATTGTCAGACAACAACTTTGGATCTATAGTAATGTCCGAAGATATTAACCAAATGGATGAAATAGTCATCACAGGTCTTGCGACTTCAGTGAAGCGTAAAAACTTAGCCAATTCTGTAGCAAAGATTGATGCTGCTGAACTTACAGGTATAGCTGCTCCAGCTTCTGTAGAAGCTGCATTGTATGGAAAATTCAAAGGTGCTGAAATTAAAGCAGCATCTGGAGCACCAGGAGGTGGTTTAGCATTCAAACTGAGAGGTACAACATCTATCAGTGGATCTTCTCAACCATTGATTATCCTTGATGGTATTTATATGGATAACTCTAGTATTCCTTCAGGATTGAACATTGTATCCGCTGCATCAAGTGGAGGAAGTACATCTAATCAGGATAATCCATCCAACAGGTTATCGGATTTGGACCCTGCGGATATCGAGTCAATCGAAATCTTGAAAGGTGCATCTGCAGCCGCTATCTACGGATCGAGAGCAGCAGGTGGTGTTGTAATCATTACAACTAAAAAAGGTAAAGCAGGAGAAACAGTAGTTCGAGTATCTCAATCAATCGGTCAAGCATCTCAACTTAAAAAACTAGGTGTGAGAGAATGGACGGAAGAAAGAGTTCTTGGAAGTAACTTCGCTGGAAATATCGATGATTTTAGAAATAATGGTGTTACAAACTATGAGGATCTTCTTTATGGAAATAAAGCAACATTATATAATACTAAAGTAAGTGTATCAGGAGGTAGTGAAAAAACACAATTCTACGCTGGGGCTTCTTATAAAAATGAAGACGGAATCGTATCTAATACTGGATACCAGAAGACTTCAGTAAGATTGAATGTGGATCATAAAATATCAAAAGTATTTGATGTGTCTATGACTACTAACTACGTAAACTCAAGTGCAGATAGAGGATTTTTTAACAATGACAATTCTGGTACAACGATGGGTGTATCATTTTCATCTACTCCTGGATTTGCAGACTTACAAGCAGATCCTGTAACTGGTCTTTTCCCAGCTAATCAATATGCACCGTCTAACTTTTTAGAAACGGCAGAGCAAATCACAAACAATGAATCTATCAATAGATTCATCGGTGGTGGTTCATTAACAGCAAAGATTTTCACAAAAGAAAATCAAACATTGAAAGCGGTATTTAGAGGAGGAGCGGATTTTTATAGCCTTAATACGAAAGCTATATTCCCTAATTCACTTCAGTTCCAAAGAGATGGAGCTGGACTTAACGGAGTATCAGTTCAAGGTTTCGCTAAGAACCTAAATTCTAATATTGCAGCATTATTAGTACACAATTATTATGGAAGCAATGGTATTTCGTTTACAACCTCAGCGGGTGTTACCCAAGAAGACTTTAACAGAGATATCATCTTAGGAGAAGCATCTAACTTAATTGGTGCACAAACTAATCTTGATCAAGCAGGTAATAGAAACGTAACTCAAGCTAGACGTATTCAACAGGATAAAGGATTCTTCGTACAAGAAGAATTTAACTTTGACGATAAATTCTTAGCAACAGTTGGTGTCAGAGGAGATAAATCATCAAATAATAGTGATGTTAACAAACTATACTATTATCCAAAAGCAAACCTTGCCGTGAATCTTCATAATTTAATAGAATCAGTAGGTCCATTTACTCAGGTGAAAGTTAGAGCGGCATATGGTGAGTCTGGTAACTTTGCCCAATTCGGTGCTAAGTCTACTATCTTAGGTTCGTCTATCGTGGATGGCTTAGCGGGAGTTGCTGTACCTTCATTATTAGGTAACTCAGCAGTAGGTCCAGAAAGACAAAAAGAATTAGAATTTGGTGCTGACTTTGAGATCAATAACAGATATTCAATGGATGTAACTTACTACATCAAGTCTGTAACTGATCTATTACTAAATGCTAACGTGCCTGCATCATCAGGTTTCGCTAGTCAGGTAACAAACGCAGCTTCTTTACAAAATAGAGGAATAGAGTTAGGTTTGAACCTTGGATTGATCAATACTGAAGATGTTACTTTAGGATCTAGATTTAGTTTTTGGAAAAACACAGCTGAAGTTACTAAACTTGATGTGCCAGCATTTACCCTTGGTGGTTTTGCTGATTTCTTAGGAAATTTTATGGTTAAGGAAGGATTTAGTCCTACTACTATCATTGGAGTTGGAAGTGATCCAACAGTAACATTGAATGGTGATGGAGCTCCAACACTACAAGTATTTGGAAATGCAGAACCAGACTTTCAATTATCATGGATGAACAACTTAAGATACAAAAACTTTGATCTTAACTTTGTATGGCACTGGAAAAAGGGTGGTTCAAACATCAACCTTTCAACACTTCTATTTGACTTGAACAATACTACTCATGATTTCGATGATACGGGTCTTGACCCTTCAGGAGAATTGGAAAATGGGCCATACAGACTTTCACAATTAGGTGCCAATACTGACCCATATGTAGAAGATGCAAGTTACATCAGATTGAGAGAAATAGGATTATACTATACTCTTCCTGCTGGTTTAGTACCTGGTACGAGATCACTTAAAGTTGGGTTCTCTGGAAACAACTTGATCAACATTTTCGACTATAATAGTTATGACCCTGAAGTATCAAACTTTGGAGGAGGAGGATTATCTACAGGAGTAGAGGTGCTACCATTTCCATCATCTAAGAGATTTGACTTTCACGTTATAGCAGAATTTTAATTAAGAAATAAATAGAAACTTATGAAACAAATAAAATATATATTTCTAGTTACATTGGCATTTTCAATATGCAGTTGTAACATAGATGAGCTACCAAATCCGAATGGTCCTAGTATCGAGGGAGTATTATTGGATGCAAACAAAAGTGAATTACAAACACTTGTTACTGGATCAGAAGATCTACTTAGACAAGAGGTAGGATTTTACTATGATGTAGTATCTATCATCGGAAGAGAGTATTACTTCTTCACTGGATCAGATCCTAGATATACTGGAGAGCTATTGGGAAAAGGAGATGCTACGCTTGATAATGCAGGATTTTATGGAACTAGACCATATTTTGGTAGGTATAGAAACGTAAAGAACTTGAATGTATTAATTGATGCAGCATCGGTCTCTTCTAGTATAACAGCAGCTGAACTAAAAGGTTACCTGGGATTTGCTAAAACATTTCAGGCCTATGAACTAAGTCTTGTTGCCAATCTTCAATTTGACAATGGTATCAGAACGGATGTATCAGATATTGATAACTTAGGACCATTCAGATCTTACAATGAAGCATTAGCAGACATCCTAGCATTATTAGATGAAGCCAATAGTGATCTTAGTGGATCTGAATTTGCATTTAATTTATCTTCAGCAATGGCTGACTTTAATACACCAGCTACTTTTGCCAAGTTCAACAGAGCTTTAAGTGCAAGAATTGCCTTGTACTTAGGTAATAAGTCTGATGCTGTTTCAAGGCTGGCAGGTTCATTTATGACGGATGATGTGTCTAACCCATCAAGATTTTATTCTTCTGCTGGGGGAGATTTTTTAAATAATCTTTTCAGAGTTCCTGGTCAAGCGGATGCTATAATCGCACACCCTTCTTATGCAGCAGATGCAGAAGCTGGAGATGCTAGATTAGCAAAAGTTTTAGAAAGAGACACATTGTCACTTGATGGACTAAGCGGAACATATGATGTATGGGTTTACAAGTCAAATGGAGACTTTGTTCCTTTTATCACAAGAGCAGAGTTGATGTTGATCAATGCAGAAGCTAATATCGGATCTGATAATGGTAAAGCGGTATCAATAATCAATACAATCAGAAGTAATAACGGTGTTGCTGATTACACTGGAGCAACTACTGATGCTGCACTGATAAATGAAGTACTATACCAAAGAAGATATTCTCTTTTCGGAGAAGGTCACAGATGGATAGACATGAGAAGATTCGGTAAATTATCAGAACTGCCTATTGATAGAGTAGGTGATGACGTTTGGGTACAATTACCTAGACCCGTTTCTGAACCTCAATAATAATTAGATATTATTAGAAAAATATGAATGGTCGCCTTTGTAAAAAGGTGACCATTTTTATTTTGGGAGTATCTAAATCCATAGAAACACGTCATGGGGTGCGTTAGTCCACCCCCTTATCCCCATCAAAGAGAATATTATTTCTTGGATGGGGCTACGCTGATATATTTGTAGCTGACAAAGCCGGAGTCATGTTACTGTTGATCAGCAATTATGGTAGTTATTCTAATTGATTTTCTAAACTTTTTGGGATTGTTCTAAATCACGCACCATCCCTCTGCTCTTCACCGTATCATAAATAATTCGCAACTCGGAGATCTTTCCCTCTTCATCAAAAACAATAATATCAACAACGTCAAAGTTAACGATCTTACCGTCTTTTAACGTCCACTCGTAGTTGAAATAGAGTGCTACCCGATTCGAGTTAGGTTCTGCGAATATACCATTGGTGGTTAATTTAGATTCAGTGGTATCATTAGCTAGATCAGTATAAAAATCGCCAGCATCCTTCTCACCATAGATAGGAGAATGGACCTTCCCTGAATCAGAGAATAACGAAATCACGCCAGTTATATCCCCCCTCTCTAAAAGATCAATATAGGTTTTAGCGATTTCAATATGAGCGAAACTTTTTATATCCATTTCAGAGATTTAAGATTAAATGAATAGTTAGAATGCCCCGCTATCCACATCTTTAATAAACTTAGTCAATCCTTTGAAAAAGTTTTGTTGATCATCAAACTGGCAGAGGTGACTTCCGTTTGGACAATGTAAGTATCTACCGTTTTCCACTTCACTTGATATCCATTCCATGTGTTTTGGATCCATGGTGTCATATTCAGCGCCTATTGTTAAAGTAGGCACTTTAATTTTGTGTAGTTGATCTTTTACATCCCAGGCTTTTAGTGTAGCGTCACCTTTTACTCCAAACTCACTTGGTCCTTGCATGGTCACATATACATCTGGGTTGAGATGTTTGAATCCCCTGTTGATTGGATCCGGCCAATTCTCTGGATCCATACGTATTATGTGCCTTGTATAATAGTGATTCACCACAAGTTCCATGTAACGCTCATTGCTATAGTCTTCAGCATTTTCATATTTCATGATTTCTGCGAGTACGTCAGGTGGTAGTTTTGGAGCGAGTACTTCATCAGAATACTTCATGTAATCTGGAATGGAGGCCATCATATTGGAAATCACCAAGCCTTTAAGGTTGTCCTGATATTTGAGAGCGTATTCCATAGCTAAGATTCCTCCCCAGGATTGTCCATATAGAAAGAAATTGCTTTTGTCTAAGCCGAGTGCTATACGTACTTGCTCTACTTCTTCTACGAACCTTGGTAGATCCCAAAGACTCAAATCATCAGGTTGATCACTATAGTATGAGCCTAATTGATCATAGTAATAGTATTCAATATTTTCTTGAGGGAAGTAGCCATCGAAACATTCATAGATTTCATGTGTCATTCCTGGTCCTCCATGTAGAAGAAGTACTTTCTTAGTCGGGTTATTTCCAACTCTCTTAGTCCAGACTTTAAAATCTCCTTTGGGTGTATTGACTTTTACCATCTTAATGCCACCCATAAATTGATCTTCTTTACCAGAATTATCAAGGTATGCATTAGGTTCTGGCTGTTGACTTTCAGGACTTTTATCACTAGATTGGCAACTTATAATAAACAAAGCCATTAGAATTATTAGATGTTTCATATTCTTCTTTTTGATAGTAGTTTCCAAAATACAAAAAAGGATGATTTTTGTGTTTACTTTTATGACAAGAAATAACGATGAAGCAAAACAACTTGATATACCTTGATTATAATGCTACTACTCCTACTGATCCCAGAGTAGTAGACAAAATGTTGCCATACTTTTACGAGATTCCTGGCAATGCAGCTAGCCGAAGTCATCCCTTTGGTTGGCAAGCAGAAGAAGCTGTCAAGATAGCACGTCAACAAATTGCAGACCTTATCCAAGTAGAACCAAAAGAAATAGTTTTTACGAGTGGGGCAACAGAATCCGATAACCTTGCGCTTAAAGGTATATTCGAGATGTACCACAGGTCGGGCAATCATATTATCACACTTAAGTCAGAACATAAGGCAGTATTAGATACTTGTGAAAAGATAGAAAAACAAGGAGGAGTAGTTACGTACCTTGATGTAGATAATAAAGGCTTGGTTAATCTA
The DNA here is from genome assembly GCA_963975265.1 of uncultured Saprospirales bacterium. Lineage (GTDB taxonomy): Bacteria > Bacteroidota > Bacteroidia > Chitinophagales > Saprospiraceae > CAJXUU01. The sequence continues at coordinate 50,350 of CAXBGT010000001.1, read as the reverse complement.
GAAGAACTAGAAAGTGCAATTACGGATAAAACAATTCTTGTATCAATCATGTGGGCTAATAATGAAATCGGAGTAATACAACCCATGAAAGAAATAGGTGAAGTATGTAAACGTAGAGGTGTATTGTTCATGAGTGATGCAACTCAAGCAGTGGGTAAAATTCCAGTGAATCCTAAAGAAGTTGGAGTACACCTTATGGCATTCGCAGCACACAAGATGTATGGCCCAAAAGGGGTTGGTGCTATATACGTTTGTAATAAAAACCCTAGGGTAAAAGTAAGCGAACAAATAAATGGCGGAGGTCATGAAAGAGAGATGCGATCTGGCACTTTGAATGTTCCGGGAATTGTAGGTTTTGGAGCTGCGGCTGAGATAGCAAAAGACGTATTAGAATTAGAATCAGAAAGACTATCAACTCTTAGGGACAGATTAGAGACAGAATTACTAACCATTGAAGAAACTTATGTCAATGGTGATACTAAAAATAGGCTCCCCCATGTAACAAACCTTGCATTCAAGTATGTAGAAGGAGAAGGACTTATGTCTACTTTTAATCAGAGTATAGCATTAGCATCGGGTTCTGCATGTACTTCAGCATCAATAGATCCATCACATGTATTGATGGCATTGGGCATTGGAGAAGATATGGCACATAGCTCTATTCGGTTTAGTCTTGGTCGCTTTACGACAGAAGATGAAATAGAGCGAGCGATCGACTTGGTGAAAAAGGGAGTCGCCAAAATGAGAGAAAGAAATCCTATTTGGGAAATGTTCAAGGATGGCATAGATATAGATAGTTTGTGAATTTACCCTGCCCAACCTTCACGGTCAAGACTTCTATACTGTATCGCTTCCGCTAGATGCTCAATCTTTATATTTTCTGATCCTCCAAGGTCAGCACAAGTTCGCGCTACTTTAAGTATTCGATCATATGCACGTGCTGAAAGTTGAAGTTTTTCCATTGCTGTTTTGAGTAGAACAGAACCAGGTTTGGTTAATTCGCATACTTCCCTTACCATTCTGCTAGGCATGAGAGCATTACTATTGATATCTGAATACTTTTCGAATCTTTTGTTTTGGATATCTCGTGCTTTTACAACCCGTTCTGTAACTGTTTCACTAGTCTCACTTTTGAATTCGGTACTGGATAATTCATCATAAGAAACTGGTGTCACCTCAACATGTAGGTCGATCCTGTCCAATAATGGTCCAGATATTTTGGTGAGATATTTTTTTACAACTCCAGGCCCACAAACGCAGTCTTTCTCAGGATGATTGTAAAATCCACATGGGCAAGGATTCATGCTAGCAACTAACATAAAACTAGCAGGGTAATCAACAGAAATTCTAGCTCTCGAAATAGTAACTTTTCTTTCTTCCATAGGCTGACGTAGAACTTCCAACACCGATCTTTTAAATTCTGGTAATTCATCTAAGAAAAGCACCCCATTGTGCGCCAATGATATCTCTCCTGGATTAGGATTCGATCCTCCACCGACCAAAGCTACATCACTGATCGTATGATGTGGAGATCTGAATGGTCTGGACGATACTAAAGCAGAGTTAGAAGGTAGTACTCCCGCAACAGAATGAATTTTAGTAGTATCTAATGCTTCATGTAAATTAAGTGGAGGGAGAATCGTCGGGAGCCTTCTTGCTAGCATGGTTTTACCTGCACCTGGAGGACCGATGAGTATCACATTATGCCCACCAGCAGCAGCTATTTCTAATGCACGTTTTATATTCTCTTGTCCTTTTACATCACTGAAATCAACTGTGTATTTAATCTCGTTATCTTCGAATTCTTCTCGAGTATTGTGCTCCGTTGGTTTTAGATCTCCTACTCCTTCAAAGAAGTCTACTGCTTCTCTTAAATTTTCGATTCCATAAACGTCGAGGTCATTGACGATTGCTGCCTCTCTAGCATTTTGCTTTGGCAGAATTAGTCCTTTAAACTTCTCTTTTCGAGCTTGTATAGCAATAGATAATGCTCCTTTGATAGGCCTGAGACTTCCATCAAGAGCCAGTTCTCCCATAATAACATACTGATCTAAGTCTGGAGCTAAGATCTGTTTTGTAGCGGCCAATGATGCCAACGCTAATGGAAGGTCATAAGAAGAGCCTTGTTTTTTGATATCTGCAGGTGCAAGATTTACAATCAACTTTAGGCGCAAAACCTTATATCCTATATTTTTTGTAGCTGCTTCTATTCTGCTAAAGCCCTCTCTCACCGCATTATCTGGTAATCCTACCATAGTGTAATAAGAACTTCCCTGTGGCACTATACCACCTGCATTTACTTCTACTGTAATTGTTCGGGCCTCTACACCCTGTACCGCACTGGCATTTGTTGTAACTAACATCTTAATTGGTTGTCTGTGTAATGTGAATTGATTTAAACCCTAATTTATCTATTTTTTCTCGGACTTTGGGTGTTCTTCTCGAAAAGGTGTTGGTTCTAATAGCAACAAATAAAAATGCCTTGCCGGAAAAGGATTCCACAGACAAGGCAATATTTAATATAACAGACACCCTATGACTGTTTACATTATCGGTAATAAACGAACTTTTGCCGATTTTATGATATATGTGTGTATATTTTATTTATTTATTTGGAAATTATATTGCTTGCTAAAGTGTTTCTGTAATGGAAGCGACAATTTGAATAGCAGTACATTGATACAAAACAACTTTTCTATATTAGCGTTTGACTTTTATAATAAACACAATTTAATACATATGAGTAACGCAGCATTAGCAACGGCAACTGAAAAATTAAACCGTAAGGGGTTTCTTGATCTAGAAATTGATCCAACACTTGATTTAGTGGCGGAAATAGAAAAGCTTAAAAAAGAGAAAAATGCTATTGTCTTAGCTCATTATTATCAAGAGTCAGAGATTCAAGATGTAGCGGATTATATTGGCGATAGTCTTGGATTGTCTCAAAAGGCAGTAAGTACAGACGCACAGATAATAGTATTTGCTGGTGTACACTTTATGGCTGAGACCGCAAAAATGCTTAATCCGCATAAAAAAGTACTACTTCCAGATCTTAAAGCTGGTTGTTCTCTAGCAGATAGTTGTCCTCCACACTTGTTCAAAAAATTCAAAGAGAAATATCCTGATCATGTAGTGGTAAGTTATATAAACTGTACGGCAGAATTGAAGACATTAACAGACGTGTGCTGCACTTCATCAAATGCTGAAGTGATTATAAACAGTATCCCAAAAGATAAAGGAATCATCTTTGCACCAGATAAAAACCTGGGGGCTTGGTTACAAAAGAAAACAGGTCGTGATCTAGTGCTTTGGAACGGAGCATGTATGGTACACGAGATTTTTTCAAATGAAAAGATTACAAAGCTACAAGTAGCAAATCCTGATGCTAAATTTATTGCCCATCCAGAATGTGAAGAACATATTTTGGATAGAGCGGATTTCATCGGGAGTACTAGTCAGTTACTGAGATATACGAAGGAAAACGAGGCAAATAAATTTATAGTAGCTACAGAATCAGGCATTCTACACCAAATGGAGCTTGCTAGCCCTGGTAAAGTATTTATTCCAGCACCGCCTAATAACACATGTGCATGCAATGAATGTCCTCACATGAAGCGTAATACTATGGAGAAGCTATACTTAGCTATGAAGTATGAATTACCGGAAGTAATTTTGGAGGACTGGGTAATCGAAAAAGGAGTAGCAAGTATAGACCGTATGCTAGAAGTGAGTGCAAAGGCTGGATTTAAGATGTAAATCTATCCTTAGAAAATAAAGTTAAAGTACCCTTTGCCTTGATTGGTGAAGGGTATTTTATTTTTAGCTTGAAAGAACCGTTGACCAATCGTTGAGCTGACGGAGGAAGAACCGGATAAATTAGGGAGGGTTTGTGTTTAAAGTCGAAAAACAAAAAGAAAGGAAAACACCAAAGCTTAAATTAAATTTTCAATGCATGAAATTTAATTCCTGGATCCTTGCATCAAGATTGCTCATAAATCTTTGCTTTTAAACATCAACCACTCACCGATCCTTCGGCTCAACGATAAGCTGAAGGGCTGCGACCAAAAAGCCCTTCGACTTTCATCGAAGGGCTCGGTTTTTCATACTGTTTTGAGAAGTATGAAATGTTTATTTTACACCGTGCATTAATTTCTTGAATAAAGGATTTAATGCATATATCGCTAATCCTGCAACCAATGGCACAATCGTAAATATCAAAAAGAAAGTTGATAAACTGTACTCTTTAGTTATATTTTCTATTTGTCCACCAACTACAGCGGCTAGTTTGTTTCCTATTGCAATTGCTAAATACCACATACCAAACATCAGAGCTATCATCCTAGCGGGAACTAGTTTTGATACATATGATAAACCTACTGGAGAAAGGCATAACTCACCTAAGGTATGGAATAAATAAGCTAATATTAACCACAGCATACTTACTTTTACTCCCTCTTGGATTCCATAAGAGCCCCAAGCTAACAAAGCGAACCCTATAGCCATGATTATTAGTCCTAGTGCATACTTTGTAGCTCCAGAAGGGTTGTATTTACTTTCCCACCATTTAGAGAAAAATGAAGCAAAAACAATAATAAAGAATGAGTTTAATATGCTGAACCAAGATACTGTGATTTCATTTAGATTTGCGCTAAACTCCCTGTTAAGCATCCAAATTACTAAGCCCCACATCCCAATAAAACAAATTGCTAAAACTATGTTTGATCCTGGTATTTTTGTGAAAGTTTTCTTCCATAAAATTGCCAATACATAGGTAATGATTAAAAGAGGAATGACAGTGAGAAATGCATTGACGATATTAAATATGAGTGCAGAGTTACCAGTCAAAACCCTGTCAACATTATCTCTCGCAAATAAAATTAGCGAAGTAGCTCCTTGTTCAAATGAAAGCCAAAAGAATACAGTGAAGAAGGCAAAAATGATAAATGCAATCATTCTGTCCCTAACTATTCTACTGTATCTATTTATTCTACTTCCAACTAAATATAGGAACAATGCAAGCGCAAATAAGACTGCAGTATATTGTCCGTCTAAGCCACCAATTTTGAATGCAGAAAAAATATCAATCCCTGCAATTTTAGACATGGGATCATTTATAGCATATCCAAGGCCAATTATAGAGGAAAGAGCGATTAGAACTTTATCCAATGTAGTAAATGGATTTGGTTTTTCCTCATCCATACTAGCTGTTCTATTTTCTGGATATTCTTCATTTATGTTTTGTCCTACCTCAACTTCTCTTAATTCAGAAGGTTTGGCACCAATGCTGCCAAATAAGCTACCTCCTAACCAAAACTGAAGAGTTCCTAATAACATAAATACACCAGCAAGCCCAAAACCATATGACCAACCAATTTTCTCAGCCAAGTATCCACACATCATCATTCCGAAAAATGCTCCAGCATTTACACCCATATAAAAAATAGTATAAGCTCCATCTTTCTTTTCTGGGTTATGTTTATACATCTCAGAAATAATAGATGTTATGTTTGGCTTAAAGAAACCTGTTCCTATGACCAGCAAGGCTAGACCCATGTAAAGAGTAAATTCGGTCTCTAATGCCATTGAGGCATGACCGAGAGTCATAATTAGGGCTCCAATTACGACGGCCCACCGATATCCTGTGAATTTATCAGCTATATATCCACCTAAAATGGGAGTGATATAAAGTAACATGGCATATGTACCAAATAAAGCACCCGCATTTTCTGCTGTCCATCCCCACCCAGGGTTGTCGGTACCTATTATTGCGAATGTTAGGAAATTAATTAATAAAACTCTCATTCCGTAAAATGAAAACCGCTCCCACATTTCTGTGAAAAATAACACCATCAACCCAGCTGGGTGACCGATTACTTGGTCTTTAAATAAATTTTCTATATCCGTATCAATCTTTAAGTCTAATGGACTTCCCATATTTCGTTTTCTTTATTTTCTTTTAATTGGAATTAATCTGCAAGTTCGAACCCTTCGGCTTCTTTATCTGCGCTCATATCCACTTCTTTGTCTTCGACGCCATGAGTTAGGATCTCTAGTTTCTTTCTAAACAGCATCACGATTAACCCAAATGCAATACAGAAAATTGCAATGCCTGTGAATATTGTAAACTCTCCTAATTCACTAGCCGATTCTCCTAAGAGGCCAGCTAATTTATTTCCAAAACCAGTCATAGCAAAATATACACCCATCATAATAGATGCGTACTTGACAGGTGATAACTTAGTAATAAATGATAATGCAACAGGACTAATACATAATTCACCTATTGTATGCAATAAGTAAGCTAAGACCAACCAAACCATAGCAGATGAGCCAGATGTTTCATATTGAGAAGATGCAGCAGACATGAAGAAAAATCCAGACCCCATAATAATAAGGCCGAGTATCATCTTAAATAATGAGGAGGACAACCTACCATTTAACTTTCTTTTTGCCCAAAATGCAGCTATTGTAGTACCTAGAAATATGATGAACATCGCATTAAGACTTTGAAACCACGATGCAGGAATTTCAAACCCTCCTAACATTCTATTGGTTTTGTCTTTAGCATAAAGATTCATTAATCCGCCAGCTTGTTCAAAAGCGCCCCAAAATACAATTACAAGCAAGAAAGATACAAGAAGAACCACTACTCTATCAGATTCCACCTTTGTAAGTGGTCTTTTAGCTGCGGCCCGAACTTCAGGGTCTTCAGATTTACCAATATGGTTTCCAACATGTGCTAAGTAGGGTTGACCAAAATAGAATATTATCATTCCTAATAACATTCCGATTCCTGCTAATCCAAAGCCATAGTGCCAACCATGAACTTCACCTACATAACCTACTATTAGACTGGAAAGGAAAGCTCCAACATTAATACCAATATAAAAAATAGTAAAACCTTTATCCCTTCTAATATCTCCAGCTTTATAAAGTCCACCTACCATAGTGGATATGTTTGGCTTAAGCATCCCAACACCAGCTATGATGAGACCAAGACCAGTATAAAAAGCCCACATTTGCTCAACTGCCAATATTCCGTGGCCAAAACAAAGTAATATTCCACCTAAAAGCACCGATTTTCGTTGCCCTAAAAATGAATCTGCTATCCACCCACCTGGAATAGAAGCAACATAGACTAGCATTGTGTATGTACCATACAAACTAAGAGCCTCGGGGTCAGACCATCCTAATCCCGGATTATCTTTTGTAGTCTCCGACACTAAGTAAAGAACTAAAATGGCTCTCATTCCATAGTACGAAAACCTTTCCCACATTTCTGTTAAAAAAAGAACAAACAACCCGATAGGGTGTCCCATAAATTCTTTGTTGATAGCGCTATTGCTGTCAGTCATAAATTCCAATTTTTAGTTAATCAAGTGCCTAAAAATAGTTATTTATAGTAGATAGGTTCTATTTTCTACCAATTAATATTCGGAGCAAACCTCATTTTTGACTTATCCTATTGATAGACATATCATTAGATGACAAATAGAAGTAGAAATTAAAAAAGATCAGAGAAATATCTCGAAAAAGCGACCCTGATCAAAAATCCATCCCAATACTAAAGTGAAGTTTCGGTGTTTGAGTAATTCGTGTTTCTACTCCTGTAGCATAATCAAAACGTAAAAAGTAACCGAACAGCCTCATTCTTAGACCAGCTCCGTAGCCCATCACAAGTGGATCACGGAAATACCTTACTGTCAGATCGAGAACAGGAGGGCTTGATAATGTGACTGTATTCAACGGGTTAGCATCAGAATAAGGGGAAGAACCATGCCATGCCGTACCTATATCGTAGAAGAGGACAAATTGTAGGTTTCTTAAGAAATTGCTTCCCCCAAAATTACCCATGAAATATCTAAATAAGGGCAGTCTCGCTTCTGCATTTATAAGTGCATAGCTAGTGCCGTTTCTTATGTTAGAGTTGAATCCTCTTAAGTGAAACACATTTGTTTTATAGGCAAAATCTCCTGCTGGTATACCAATATTTTGCTCGAAACCATTGGAGAAAGAGTTGTTAATACCTCCCAAATAGTAAAGATTTTTTTTGCTGCCTAAAGAAGTAGCTCCCGCGGCTCTAAATGCCAAAACTGAATATCTAAATAGTGGAATATAATGTCTGGCATCAAAACCGATAATGTTGGTGAAGCCTTTCGATAGTTCAAAATCAAAACCATCAACTACATCAATATTAAACTCGTTTATTGCTTCTGCGTAGACCTTATATCGTGTACCATGCTTGATGTTCAGTGCAAAGTCAATTGTGTTGTCATATATATATTCGAGCTTTAAGCTTAATCTTTTTTCACTTGCTACAGGGTTACCAAAGGATTCTTCGTTCACACTTTGAGAATAGAAGTTATCAAACCTTAACGAAGATGTGGCTCTGAAACTTCTATAAATAGTGAAAGGATATTTAAGTTGGTACATTCCCAAGGTAGACACCTTTTTTGCTTTTAATATTGGAAATGATGTATCGTCAATCGTTTCTGTCTGTGATTTTCTATAAAGTGCGAATCTCTTATCGATGAGTTTTTTTCTATTATCGAATGTCAAGAAGTATTCCGACCCATTGAATGAAAGCGGATATCTAGCTCCAGCTTCTAGAATATAATCCTCAAAGATGTCTTTCATGGTACCTTTCAGTAAAAAGCCCATAGGGTTGTTCAATAATTCGTCACTATTCCCAGTAAAACTCTCTAATCCTTCAAATAGTACTTCATTGTCAAGCTTAGTAGTGAAGTTGTCCAACCTGAATTTTAGTTGAGAAGCTGTGACCCTAGAATAGACAAATTCGGTAAGTTCTTCTCCTTCGCTTTCTTTTTCGTCTACGATAATAGAGCTAAATATAGATTTATTATTATTTCGAACTTCTCCCCTTTTTGTGATGGGCTCAAGCTTTTCTGGATCTTTATATTTTGATTGAAATAAAAAACCATCTTGCATTTCTTCTTCAAGGTTTTCAGGAGCATAGGGAATGAAAACTTCATCGGTTTTGTCTGCGTTTATATCTTCCGTGTATTCTCGGTTATTGTATCGAGTATTATAAGTGATTAATGGTTCGTCCCAATCTACGTTTTCTATATAGACATCATAGGATCCGTTTTTATAATAAGTGTATGCATGCATTTCACTTCCAGGAATTGTATGATGGCGGATTATATTACGCCCCTTGTTGGATACAGAGTAATAGCTGCCCGGATCTACTGTTGATACTACATATCTATTTGTAATTCCATTTTCAGAACTTAGGTATGCGACCTTGTTACTACTTATTTGGTAGGGATATCTCTCGTCTATATTATCGGTCTTAGTGAGTCTTTTTAAACTTTGATCATCTGCTTCCAAATCATAAAAAAACAAATCATACTGTCCAGTAGGTAATATTGTATCGTATTTCAATGTAAAGATATGATCCCGTTTTCGATTGGAACTGAACAATATTCCTTCTTTGCCATCTAATTCTACAACTTCTGCATCTAAATCGTCATAAAAGTCATTTGTTATCGCTTTGTATTGTCGATTTTTTGAGTTGTAGTGGTATAGATCGGAATATCCATTAGTATTGGCAGATAAGACATATTCCAGATCATTGAGATAGCTTACAGAAAAGACCCTTTGGATATCTGGAGGAAGTAGTTGCTCTATATATTCATCCAGGACAAGATTATACTTTCTCAGATTTAGCACGTCTTTATGTTCGTATATAATTGAGAGCTCTCTTCCACTAGGATGCCAAGCTATAAGTGGGTAATCGTAATCGGTTGCTTGTATGGCGTTCTTGTGACCATATTTGAAAATTGTTTTCTCTTCTCCTGTTTTTAGATCCTTGATCCTTACTTTGTATTTTCCTATTTCATTGTAAGCATATGCAAGATTTTGACCATCACTAGATAACTTAAAATTACTTACAGGGACATAGTCTCTGTTTTTGAGATCTAATTTGTAATCTTCATCATTTACCGTGAATTTATCTATTTCCTTATCAAAGTGTTGTTCGTAGTAATTGGCCCACTCTTCTGATATGGCACTTATATCATTGCTGAATACGTAGAGCAGTGCATTGTTTAAGTTTCTGGTTATTCGTGTAAGATAGAGTAGGTTCGAAATACTAGATTTTCCATAATTCTGATCAAGATAAAACCACATAGAATGACCTGCAATTCTTGGATAATCTTCTGCTAATTTTTTGAAGTCTTTATATTTTTCGTTTTTGTATAGAATGTCTCTTAACTCATCATCTCGGAGATGGTCCCAGTATACACCACAATATGAAATAATACCTTCCTTATACCATTCTGGAAGATCTAGGAGTACGGCATTTTGCACTATTTCTTGGAAATTATCACCAAAAAGCATAGCGCTGAGATAGACTGATGCAATTCCTTCTCTGATCTGAGTCTTTAGGTTATTATGATTACCATCAAAATAGACAAACATTTTATTTCCTACAATAGTCGTCGTTCCTGCCTTTGATGAGAATAAGTCCTCTGAACCAATGTTACTTTGTTTCAGATCCGTAATATCTGTATACACTATAATTTCAATCTTGTCATTGATTCTGTGCTCAAGTATATTTTGAATCTCGTCATGATTAAGTTCAGCTATTTGGATCACTGGTTCAGCAATATTTCTTCCCTTACCATACCAATACGTAATAAAGTTATCTGTTTCATATCGATTCCAATTATTGAAGTCATCATGATGTTGAACTCGATTTTTACCAAACTCTGTATTGATACTTTGACCGACTACAGAAGCTGTGACGGATAGAAAAAGCAATAATAAAATCGAACGAAATATCATAAATACTTTGATTGATAACATGAATCAATCTACAAAATAGAAAAATCAAACTTTTGATTGTAGAACTAACGATTTTTTTAATATAAAAGGTCTTTTTATGTGGATTATAGTGTAAACTAAAAATGGATAAAGTACATTAAGATACTTTATCCATTTTTAACCTAGTTTATCCATTTGTTGACCTACAACTTAAAAGATTCTGTAGACCATCACTATTTTTTACAACCACAAATCCATCACAGAATAGAAACAGCCATTCTCTTTAAGATATTGGTCACTTCTTTTATTTTTTGTCTCGAAATTGGAATGATATCAAGATTAGTTAACTGAATCTGGCCTTTTGTAATAAGAATAACTTCATTCCTATTGATCAAATGAGAATTATGGCATCTCAAAAACAATGAACTTGGCAATGCATTTTCAATTTGTTTAAGGGTCTTACTGACGATTACTGGCTTTCCAGATTTGAGTATTATATTAGTATAGTTACTCATGGATTCACATCTTAATATATCGTCAAAATCTATAACTCGGCTACCTTCGGCAACATTGATTAATAGTCTTCTTTTGACAGTATTTAAAATATTAGCATTCTCTATCTGATTATCTATTAAATTGAGTTTGAACACTTTTGTGATTTTTGATCTAATATTTTGTTTTAACATTGTTCCTTGTTTGGTAAATGATAAATTAATCTAAAATCGTATTAATAAAATGAATCGGAATGAAGTTTGAAAATGTTTATTCCGATTGTATTTATGCCTTATTCTTTTGTGACGGTTGTTGCGTTTTTGATGGTTATGTTTCCTCCTGTAACAATGTAGATAGACGATCCATTCTCCTCTATCACTGATACATTTTCTAAGATAAGGTTTCCAGAATTATGGATAGCATTACCTTCTAGACCATTTCCTCCGATAATCTTTATTCCTCTAATTACAACATCTTTTCCTGCAATTATCTTAAAGGTTTCTCCAACTGTAGTTCCTTTGACTGTGATATTATCTGCGACCTCACTATCTATTGTCAAACTCTTGTTAACAAGTGCTTGATTTTCTTGTAGAATAATTGTATCCCCTTGTATAGCTATATCAAACCAAATAGTATCCCCTTCAGTTGCACAACCGATTGCAAAAGGCAATGAACCTACTCCTTTATCATCTAAAACATTAACGACACGGCACGGATTGTCAGGAGCCTCAGTAACTATAAGGGTTACGGCATCATCACTATGAACTCTACTTCCGCTATTTACCGGATCCATGACATATGCAGTATTTGTTACTTCCTTTGCAGAACTTACAATCAAGATGTCATCTATCCACCAGCCTTCTGCGCCATCAAGAATGTCTTCTGAAAACACAAACCTTACTTGGTTGGCATCATCAGGAAGGTTCGCGGTGGATTCTATATAGTCTGTAACATTTCCAGTGAAAGCTGTTCCAGCATTAGCCGGATTATAGGTAGAACTCAAAGCCCCATTATAACCGTTAAGCTGAACAGGCAATTTGGTCCACGTTGCTAAATCAGTAGTAGTTTCTAAAAAGCCGCCGTCATATCCAGCATCTGTGTCAAATTTATGCCAAAATCTAAGTTGTTTGCCAACAATAGATGTATCGAGAGTAGGACTTGTCAAAGTTGTATTGGGGCCCCCATTCCCCATATTTGGAGTAAAGAAATGAGCATCTCCAGAATGCGAATGGGCTGCATCATTATCTATATACTGGAATGCGTTAGAGCCACCAGAGATGGGCATCCAACCCTGCTCTCCGCTTTCAAAATCATAGGTTTCTAATATAGTAGTTGATTCACCTAAATTAATAAATAATTCAAGAGATAATGATGCTGATCCATTTGGGACTATACTGTCAATGGTATAGATGATACTATCATTTGACAGTACATAAGGAGCACCACTAGCGTCGATAAATGTAGCGTTGGGCGAGATAATGTCTATTACTTCCACATCATATGCTGTTGTGTTTCCAATGGTGGTATTAGAAACTTCGATAGTATATGTGATCACACTTTTATTGGTCGCTTGGCTTACTGCAGTTTTATTAATATCGAAAAACACTTGCGTAGAATCACATGGTGTAGCATATCCATCTTTTTCATCACCATGTTTATTAGAACCATTGACTGCATTTGCACCTAATCCTCTTTTTGCAAAAGCCTCCCATAACATGCATGAGTGAGCTCCATTATATAGCAAACTATCTGCTATTAGGATACCATCTCTCATATCTGTGAATGATGGAGAAGCATTCTGGTTGGCTATTCCCTCTAAGATTAATTTTAACGCTAAATTCATTCCACCGTTGTTTGCATAGATATCAGTGATATCTGCGATGCTATCCTCTGTTGTCGGAGGATAGTAATACTTGTCGTTATTGAAACCATATTCATCAACTAATTGCTGAGTTATTTCATACAACATTGTACACCAAACAAAACCTACGCCATGGGGAATAGTAATTTCAGCGGTGTTCGTTATCCCAAAACCACCATTTGTATCTCCTGTAAAGGTGTATTCATTGATAGATTCGTCCACACTATATTTTCTTGGTCTGATACCTGCTCCTGTAATATCGTCGTATTGAACATAGGTACCAATTCCGCGCGCGGGCAATTTACCGTTTGGGTGTTCCGCAATCCCTGTTTCTAAATCACTTACGGTGGTCGTAAGATATAGGGCTATATAATCGGCCCAACCTTCTCCACCTTGTTCGCTACCACTTAATGATCCACCTGTTCCAGTTTGAAGGGAGGTTCTAGTTGTGATGCCATGACCATATTCGTGAGCTATAATCCCATTGTCAAAGTCACCGTCTCTTTTGGGAGTTGGTGGATTTACGAGGATAAGAGACCCGACTATTTTTGCGCCAGCTGCAATTGCTGCTTTTAGCAATAGACCTGTATTATACGAAACCATTACTGATGGAATTGTAATGGTATTTACTGTAGCATCACTACCTCCCATCGCTAATATTGCATCTGGGTTCGATACATCATTATTCATAACAATGGCCCCAGCAGCTCCTCCGAGCTGAGCTCCGTGGACTTTTTCTACAAATGAACAGCTACCTCTGTCTATCAACACTATCTTATCGGTTACAATATTACAAGGTGCCGTACCAACTCCCGCACCAGCTCCACAACCTTCTGGACTACCACAGTTATCATTTACTAGGATGTATTCTTTGTCAATAACAGGATTTGCATTAAGATCAATAGGAGTTGCTGAGCTGTACAAAGCACTTTGAATTGAAGCATATTTTTCTCCTCCCTTGACAGTTGTCGGCATACTCACAGATGTTATTTGTACTATAGAGTCCAATATTGAAGATGTCCAAAGGTACATTTGCATTTGTCCATTTGCACCATGCGCTAAGGTTAGAAAGTTAGCATTATTAGTACCACCCCCATCTTGAGCTTGAGCTAGTACTTCATCATTTCCTACGCCCCCTTTCATCATATTATCAAATTGGAAATTTCTTCCTTCTTCAGTAAATCCGAAATGGTAAAAAACATCATGGATAATATTATTCCAATAAAAAAGATTTACAATCGCAGCATTTCTATTAGGAAATTGATTGTTTGGATCTACAGTTGAATATTCTGGTTCTTTAGTTAAGTCCCATGGGTATATGAATTCTTGATCCATTGTGACAGGATCTATGTCACCAGTACTCTGAGCACCAGTAGCAGGATTAGGAGCTCCTCCTAATGGTCCTACAGATGGATCATGGAAGGCCCAAACATTATTTCCTTTGGTGTGTGTATTTTGAGTTGCATTGTCAGTACTTGTCCAACCAAATGGTGATGCAATGGCATTTCCAGCAGTAACAACAGTGTCCTGCTTGTAAACTGTTCCGAGCGTATCATTTGGTGCTTCAGCTGGCATGTCCAACACCAAATAGCTGTTTGTGGTAGCCATCATTGCCGCTGCCTCATGCGCACACTTCTGTGTATGCTCGTGATCTTCTCGTTTAAGTATGTTTTGGGGAATAGCATGCTCTATATGAAACTGTCGGTGCTCTGCATCGATAACTTTTTGCTCTTCCTCTGAAGCATCATAAACCAATCCGCCTCCAAAGTCACAATGGACGACTAAATCTTCACTTTTGATAACCTGCCCACTTGAAGCATCGAGATAAGTCACCCAAAAATTTTGCTGATCTAATGTATGAAATCTTGTCTGCCAAGTTAATATAACACCTCCACTCTTATCGTCATTGACATACAGCAATCGTGCATTGATGTCAGAAGAAGTAGCAGCTAATTTTTCAAACTGAACTTCTTTACTCTTATCAGAAGACCTGAAGTTGCTTTCTAATTTAGTATTTAATGGAACACCATGAAACTCCAGCGTTTTTTCAACTACGGTTTCGGCAGAAATACTAGAAGAGGAACTTGTAGGTGTTTCACGGACAAAATCGTCAATTATATGAACATTGTCATAAAGACCTTTGGTAATAAGAAGGATGCCTTCGTTGTATTTTATGCCATTTATTAACTGGAGAGCTTGTACTTTCCATAGCCCAGAACTCTTATTATAATTATCAGAAATTATTTCGTATTCAAGATGTACATCTCCTTTAGAAATTAGATAATGATCAACCGCTTGCTTAGCAGTGGTTGATTGTTGCCCGAATGATACAGTAAGGCATAGCATAAAAACTAGTGTAGAAACTAATGTTTTCATAACAATTTGAATTTTATGTTAAAGCTTAAAATTTAGAATAATCTAGATGCCCGATGTATTAATTAAAATAATCAGGTGCATAACAAAAAGTATCACTCGGGGGTTTGTGATTGGAAATAAAAGCGAAATCTACGAAGAATACGATAAAAACAACTTTTGATAAGCATAATATATTATAAAAATAGTTGTTTATCTACTTGATAATGAGTGACATGAGATATCTTATTTGTGAGGCAGGTTATCATTAGTGATTAAATGGTATCTAATTTATTACAACACTACAGTACCAGTTTATCGATTTCGATTGGTCGTTATCATATAACTACCCACAATATGATCGAGTTTAATTAAGACAATTGTGAAATTGTTATAACTTAAATATGGATCTAGTGCGTTGCGCGCTTTATCCATTTCTATCCAGACGTTTTTAAGCCTTTCTATTCAACGACTTCAAAGCAAAAAGCCACTGAAAAATCGATTTTGATGTCTCCCCATTTAAGGGATGCTAATTCTTTTCTATTTACTTCAGAATATGTTGCTAGGTTATTTTGCTAATTCATGGGTTAGTGTATTATTGAAACTATTGGATGTTTCATTACGATTACTAATCAAGATTACGCAGATAAGTCTAATCAAATTGAAAAAATGAGTGAACGTGCTGAAATTAGGTTTATACGCACAATATGGATTAGTGAGTGAACGTAATCAGCAAAGTTGTCTCTTTTTTATTACTATGGTTACTTGTGCAACTTTTCTTTTTCAAGACTCATTTTCAACAAAATTTCTCAAAACAATCTCGCATACCATTTGTAGTTATGGTATAGTCGTATATTGGCGCACCTAATCAAAAATCGTTTGTCTTTTACTAAGACACATTTATGTCTACAACGCTTAATAAAATAAAGGCACCGATCAGCAGTGAGCTGAAACAATTTGAGAAACATTTCAAAGAGTCCATGAAGAGTAATGTCGCTCTGTTGGATAAGATCACTTACTATATAGTACAGCGGAAAGGCAAACAAATGCGACCTATGTTTGTATTTCTAATGGCAAAAATGTGCGGAGAAATCAATCCAAGTACCTACAATGCTGCATCACTTACTGAGATATTACACACAGCTACTCTAGTTCATGATGATGTAGTAGATGATTCTATGGAGCGTCGAGGTTTCTTCTCTATTAATGCACTTTGGAAAAACAAAATTGCTGTTTTGGTAGGAGATTTTCTCTTCGGAAGAGGATTCCTTCTCGCTATTGACAATAAAGAATACCAACACCTGCATATATTATCTCATGCAGTAAAGAAGATGAGTGAAGGAGAACTTCTTCAACTAGAAAAAGCACGAAAGCTAGACATCGATGAAGATTTGTACTATACGATCATCCGAGATAAAACGGCCAGCCTTTTGGCATCGGCATGTAGCCTCGGAGTCGCTTCGGTAGATAAGGACGAAGCGATGATCGAGAAAGGACGATTGCTTGGAGAGAAGATCGGTATGGCTTTCCAGATCAAAGATGATTTATTTGATTATGGAGATGCTGACATAGGTAAACCAAAGGGAATAGACATCAAGGAGAAAAAGATGACCTTACCACTCATATATGCCCTTCAAAAAGCCAACTCTAAAGAGAAAAAGCGGATCATCAATATCATAAAAAAGGACAGTACCAATCCTAAGAAAGTAAAAGAAGTAATAGTGTTTGTCAAAAATAGCGGAGGTCTTCAGTATACAAATGATATAATGAACAAGTACCAGCAAGAAGCATTTGATCTTTTGGACACCTTTCCTGAAAATGAAGCACGAGAATCCATTCGTTCGTTGATCAAGTATGTTGCGGAAAGGAAAAAGTGACAGGCAATAATGTAAAGTTCTCTCTGAAAGGCAAGCCTAATTCAATTTTGCCTAATCTAATTGTGAAACATCACATGATATTCAGGTTTAGCATAGTATTTGAGATATTGAAATGTCGCCTCAGTGCTTTTTAAGTTGTTTGGTGTTAGTTCAGTTTTTATTCTAATTTACATTCATATCCTAATAAAGCAACCATATTAACTCATATACAGTACAGGGGAGTATCGATTGCAATCAATTACCTTTGAATCAGCAAAACCTATTATTAAATTTGGGATAAAATGAATCTCCGCTCTAGCGGGCATTAGACAATTTTCAAAAATGAAATGAAATATGAAAAGTCTCTTCAGTATAATGTTATTTACATTCATATTTATTGGGATGTCTCTAGCTCAGAAAATTGACAATTCCTTTTTCAATGAAGTAAATAATTTTTTAGAGAAATCGGTTTCAAATGGTCTCGTAGATTATGGTCAAGCTGCGTCGGATTTGTCGTTAGCTGCTTTGATACTAAAAATAGAAAATGCTGACCTTTCGGAAGCATCAGACAATACAAAAAAGGCATTCTTTATTAATGCATACAATCTTAATGTTATTAACCTAGTAGGTAAATCTTACCCTACAGGATCACCGATGGATATAGCGGGATTTTTTGATGGTAAAAAAATAAAAGTTGCGGGGCAAAAGATAACGCTTAATAGATTAGAGAAAGACAATTTACTAAAACCATATGGGGATGCTAGATTTCATTTTGTATTGGTTTGTGGTGCTATGGACTGTCCACCAATAACTGATTTCGCCTACACTCCTGATCGTCTAGATGCTCAGTTAGAAAAGCAAACAAAGATTGCTATGAATAATCCGTCATTCATAAGAGTAAACGGTAACAAAGCCGAGTTATCTCAAATATTCAAATGGTATGTTGATGATTTCGGAGGCAATAAAAATAGTGTACTAGAAATTATCAATAAATACAGAAGTACATTAATCAGCAAGTCAGCTAATGTTAGTTACTATCAATATGATTGGGCATTAAACGATACAGCGAGAAAAAAAGCTAATATCGACGGAATAAAAGCCGCCAATGCTAGTAGATATGTGGTATCATCTACGATCAGAAAAGGGTCAACCGAGGTAAAGATTTTTAACAATCTATATTCTCAGAAAACAGGAAATAATGGCAACCTTAGCGATCGTTCTTCTTTTTTTACTACTTCTGTTAATGTGCTGTATGGTTTGAATAATCAATTTAATATAGGATTTGCCACAAGATTCAGAAAAGTCAGAAATCAATCTCTTCCATCGTCCGCATTTGCTGTTTTTGGTTCTGATAAAATAGGGAGCTCTAGATCAGGAATAACAGCTTTTGGACCGCAAATAAGATATGCTCCTTTACCGTCTTGGGAAAACTTCTCTATCCAGTCCTCTTTTGTATTTCCAATAGGAAGCGATCTGGCAGGAAGTGAAACACAGCCATATATTGACTGGAGTGGTGCTACATGGAACACCCAAATTTTCAATGACATTCCGATTGGTACTAATTTTTCTCTCTTTACTGAGATAGATGTTTTACTGGAAGACATAGGTAGTTTTGATAACGGACACGTTAATAGATTTTCTACGCCGGCGACACTAATAGTGAGTTACAACCCTAATTCGAAAACGACAATCTATACTTTAGGAAGCTTTTCTCCCTACTGGGCAGCTGATTTTGACTATTTCGCCCAAGCTGGATTAGGCGCCAAATACCAATTCACCCCAAAACTAGAATTGGAGTTGTTGTATACAAAGTTTACCAATGAGTTTCTATCGGATACTGGTGGACAGGCAGCTACATATAATCTAGGACTAAGGTTTAACATCTAGTATTTCACATCAAAAATTACCATCCAAGATCAACGAACCTAATGAATGGAACCTCTTCATATTACTCATTTTCGCCTTCTTCCACTTCTGCGTTTCTACACAACTAGAGCCTAGGTTTACGATTGGCAATATAGAATATCAAGGGTTAGAGAAGACTCGAGTCTCGTATTTGGAAGAATTTTTGGAAGTAAAAAAGGCGATAGAATCACTGAAGTAGAAATTGAGGCGGAAGTCCAAAGATTAAAAAATGTAATAGGAATAGACATTATTCAGAATAAGCCTGCGCTGAAGGTACTTTCTAATTGGTTTGGAAAAGGATTAATTGATCAAAGTCAAAGAATAGATGCGAAATCCATTCCCGTTTACTAAAATTAGTCAATGTAAAAAGAGCTTAGTGTTTCAACTTAAGCCGAAAAAGCACTTCCGAAGTGAATCAACTCGATATCCTAATAATGTGCAACTTTTAAAGTTATTTACACAAAGATATTAAGTTCATACATGAAAATAGGAACGGGATAATGTAAAACTTTGAGCTTAAGCGGCAATAAAACAAAAAGTAGCGGTTAGTTTTTTGTCTAACCGCTACTTCATTAAGTACTATCTGTTCACACTTTTACTTTCTAATTTAGGTTCTTATTGCTATAGTCAATTGCCTCTTGCGAATAGTTGTAATTTTTATGACAAATCATATTCATCTCCTTCCGCCGGAATCTCAACATCTCTGAACCCCTTTTCATTAAGGAAAGCTTTCCATTTTTCTTGTCTGTCTAGTTCTCCGTGCACAAGAAAAATCTTCTTCACATCGGTTTGATTAGAAATGAAATCATGCATTTCGTTTCTATCTCCATGTGCGGAAAAAGAATCCATTACTTTCACATCAGCTTTCACCATCTTCCATTCTCCGAATAATTTTATGCTTTCTACTCCATCTCTCAGCATGCCACCTGGTGTACTTGGAGAACAGTATCCAACGATTAAAAATGTATTCTTTGGGTTTTCAATATTATTGAATAAATGGTGCTTTACTCGCCCAGCATTCATCATCCCAGATGAACTAATAATTACGCAAGGTTCATCTGTATCATTGAGTGCTTTAGAGTCCTTTACATCTCGGATATAGTTAAGATCATTGAATCCAAATGGGTTATCATCGATGAGAAGGTATTCATTGAGTTCATTGTCAAAGCATTCTGGATGCTGTCCGAATATCATCGTCGCATTCACCGCTAGAGGGCTATCGACGTATATGGGAAGTTTTGGTAATAGTCCTGCTGTTTCTAGCCTGTCGAGCATATAGACAATTTCCTGCGTACGTCCTACACTGAACGCAGGTATGACCAGTTTCCCCTTTTTTTCAATACACGTTTCTTTTAGTATATTGAGAAATTCTTCTGATTGTTCTGGTGGCAGTTGGTGATCTTTATCTCCATAGGTAGACTCACAAATTAGGTATTCTACTTTTGGCATTTGCTGAGGATTACGAAGAATCGGCCTATCTGGTCTTCCTATATCTCCAGTAAATCCTACTAACCGTTCTTTTCCGTTTTCTGTGATCTTGAGAGTCACACTTGAGCTACCAAGAATATGTCCTGCATCTTTAAACATAACAGACACTTTTTCATTGATTCTATGCCACCTATTGTAATTATAGCCAATAAAGAGATCCAAAGTTGGTGTTACATTTTCACTAGTATATAGCGGTGTTCTGATTTTAGATAGATCTTTCTTCCTCTTTTTGAGAATCTTTTTATTGTGCCATTCTACATCTCGCTCTTGGATCTTAGCACTATCTAGCAACATAATCGTACATAGACTACGAGTAGCATGTGTACAGTGGATATCACCTGTAAATCCATCTTTTACCAATTTCGGAACTCTGCCTGTATGGTCGATATGTGCGTGAGATAATATGAGACAATCTATATCGGCCGGGGTGAAATTCCAGTTGTTGTTGTAATCCCAGATATGACGCCCTTTCCCTTGGAATAAACCACAATCTAATAATATTTTATATCCATCATCAAGCGTAATCAAGTGACTACTTCCGGTTACGAACTGCGCTGCTCCACAAAACTTTACTTTCATTGGTTGTATTTAATACTTTAGATGACCAAGATAGTATTATTTGGGGAAATGGGCAGCGCTTGTCATAATTGCAAAACGATTTAAAAAAGTGTGTTTTCTAAAACGCCCAGAGTCCCTCTTCTACTACTTCGCCATCTACATACTTACGATAGTTTCCACTTCCATTTGACTCCCATGATAAATACAAGCTAACTACACCGTCGATATACTGATAGTAGTCTCCGGAACCGTCATTAAAATCTCTGAAAGTTTCTGATTTTGAGCCAGCTAGATAGGTTTCTGTAGCTACTGTTAAAATATCAGCAGTACCTGCTTTATCATATCCGATATGGATTACTTCTCCATTTTTATTTACATCTTCTCTAATAGGATATTCAATATATTCGAAATCCGTGCATTCGTCATCTTGATTCAGATATATCATCTCATCACCAGAAACTTCATTTATGTCATCAAAAAAGTAAATCTGGTAACCAAAATCTCGCAAAACTAAGAGGTACTTATCATCTCCACCTATCCAAGAATATCCTTTTTCTCCTTCATGTACATGGATATTATCTTTCCCTTCTACTATAGCATCTATAGGAGCACCTATTGCTATCAATAACGCTTCAAGATGTTCTCTAATTCCTTTTATACCCAATACCAAACTTGTAGTATAATCATATTGAGAATAATTCTCCTCTAGTTCGAGTTTCGTAGGGATGTTTATGATATTAGGATCATCAAGACATGGACGTGGAAGATTGTCAAACTCTTCTTGAGTAATTTTAGGAGCAGGATTCATATTGGGATTATCTTCCGGAGCTTCAGTACTACATGATATTAAAATAAAAAGGAGTAAAAATAGGGACACTTGCGTTTTCATAATTTATTATATTTTGCTTTTTAATACCATAATATTAATACAAGATTGCCGTGGACAAGTCCCATAATGTACAGTTACACGATGAGAATGAATAAACGGGTTATTTTTTAGGGATTCTTGACTCCGTATCAAAACAACCTTTTTATTCATTCAGAATGCTGAATCATTCATTGACTGACTATTTGGATATGTAGCGATATAGCTTTGCAATAGAGCTTTCATTGAAATATTGATTATTAGACATTCTGCATTATAATTTCCAAAGTCTCTGTATGAGTGTCTAATTTCATAATCAATAAAATTGCCTCATTTTCTCAAGTTAATAATCATTATGAAAAAGTTATTTCCACTCTTATTTTCCATTATAATATTACACAACCTAACTTCTCAGAGTGTGGGCATTTCAGAAACAGGTACCGCTCCTCACTCAAGTGCAATGCTTGATATCCAAAGCGACTATAAAGGAATGCTCACACCGCGAGTAACGACCACGAATAGAATGAACATATCCAATCCAGCAAGTGGACTTATTTTGTACGATACAGATACTCAAACCTTCTGGTATTATAACGGTCAAAATTGGGTAGAAATCGGAAAACCAAGCAAATTCTCTTTGGATGATTGTGGTTCTTTCAGTACAACCATCAATACAGTTCCTAGTATTATTGAAGAAGACTGCGGCACTATTTATGACTCTGGTGGTGAAAATGGATTTTATGCTGATGGAGAAAGTTTCCAGAGCACTATTCTCAGTGACTTTAATAGCAGTATCAGGCAAATGATAATCCATAATGTAGTCCTTTTTACTAATGATACTCTGAGAATAGAATCTCCTGACTTTGAAATGGTCTATACAGGAATAAATTTTGATATGGATACCTTTTACCTGCCTGCAAGCGAAAGTATCGATATCATTTTCACCTCTGATGCTGGCCCGTCGAATGGAGACGGATTTGAAATCTCATGGAATACCTATACTCCAAAAGCATCAGGAGAGGATCAAAGAGATGGATTCTTTTGTAATGCAGAAAAACAGAGTTTTGGCGGTGGAATTCAACTGAACAATGAATGGACTGATGGGATAGGATTCAGGAATATAAACTTTGGAGTATTCGCCCAATCCGATGGTGAGTCGAGTATAGTTATAGGCACCTTGGCATCTGCCAATGATAGATCTGTGGCCCTTGGTGAAAGATCTATCGCTGACAATCAAGCTGTAGCCATCGGTCTAGAAGCTAAAGCTGAGTTGTTTGGATCCGTAGCCATAGGAAGGGCATCTGCTGTAGGGAATACGAGTATAGCTATGGGGTTTTTATCTTCAGCGGAAGGAAATAATAGCGTAGCATTAGGTTTACAATCTAGGGCTCTTGGCATAGACGGGATAGCTATAGGGCGAGATGCTTTTGCGCATGGAAATGAAAGTGCAGTTCTGGGATTAAATAGCACAGCTTTTGGTAATAACTCCATGGTGATTGGTAATGAGATATCTTCCATCTGTGATGATTGTATTATCATAGGCAAAGAAGGATTTGGATCGCCCAAAATAGGCATCAATAAACTGTTACCTACAACCGATCTTGAGGTTGGAGGAAATATGAAGGCAGAAAAACTGGACATTCAAGATGATTTTGGAGAAATAGCTATTACTTCAAATGATGGTACGCTACAACCATCCTTAACGCTATTTAAAACTAGTTCTTTTAATTTAGTTGGAAAAATAACATCTAATCTATCTAATAACCTTGTAATTCATTCTGTCGACGGTATTTTAAATCAAGGAAACACCTTTGTAAACGGAACGATAAGTACAAGCTCACTTTCAGGAGGGGGTAATAAAGATGTATACGCAAACAGTCAAGGAAAACTGATAGTAAAACCTGAAGAGAGCAACTATTATGTAGTCAATGGTAATAGTTTTGTTTCTGAAAATGAGAACGAACATCCATTGAATTACAAAATAGGATATGGTGCTGCACCAGAAGCCTTAAATATCAATGATGAAGTCTATGATATAAAATTATATGCTCCTGTAAATCTGCCGAGTGGAGTAAATATAGAAGGGATGAAGTTTATATACCAAAATACACTAGAAGAGTTACAGATAGATTTTAGACTAGTTAGGATAAATCTATTCTCTGGAATAAGCGAGATGTGTGCTATACTATTGGGGGGCATGCTCCTAATTTATATACAGAATTAGACTGTACCGACATAGGCGAATCTACAATAGATAATGAGAACTTTCAATATTTCATTCAGATAGGGGATGCCGGTGAAGATATCAATACCACTACTACTGGGCGATATCATGGAGTACGGATTGAATATGTGGAATAATAAGACAGTTTTAGATTGGGTTGTCCAATTTCGTATTCTAGCCCTTCTTATTTTGCAAAATGTTTTAAAGATATGTTTGAATCAAAACCAGAAGAAATGGCAAAATGAGAAATACGCTCTTGTCTACTATTGGAGGCTAATTTCTTACTATAGGACTAAATTACTTTTGATCTGAGCTACCCTTTCTCATCATAGTAAACCCAATCTCCTTTATACCTCCGAAACCGAGAATGCTCTTCCATTTCGCCTGGTTTATCATTCATAATATAATGAGCAAGAAAACGCACCTTCCCAATCTTATCTGACTTTGTACCCATTGAAGAGCTCAAAATCTCTAGTCCTGTCCAATCCATATCATTTTTAGTACTTTCTAGTTGATGCCTATAGTTGGGTCGTAATTTATCTGGATGAGTTGTCTTTACTAGATAATCCACTAAAGACATATGATAGGCCGTGTATCTAGATCGCATGAGTTTTTCGGCTGTTTCTGGTTTTGCTATTTCTTTATGATATACCATACAGCAAGAAACATAGGGATCGGAGCTCATACAAGGGCAATTACTTTTAACCATTTTTTTGTGTAAAATATTTAGAAAACTGAATGCGCTACATGAATGTTGAGTAAAATGTACTTCCTACTAGAAATACAAATATGATTAGATTTATAGTGCCACCGAGCTATTTGAACCAGGTGGACGGTTCTCTTAAAGAAAAACTTATCAATGTAACAATCACTCCAAATATGCAAGAAAATTGAATTACTCGCACTAAAATATTTGAAGGTTCTGGTACTCTCATACCTGCACCTATTGTTTTAGGAATGCTCAAGAACAGAAAAGCAACCGCACTGAAGGAAACCAAAGAGATAATTAGAAACAGGCTTGGAATACCTAGAACTTCTATTTGTCCTATCGGTTTCATCTAAAACATCATCCATATATAGCCTCTATTTCCTTCCCATATTTCTCAGCAATCACTCTACGTTTAAGTTTCATGGTTGGAGTAAGCTCTGTTGCTTCACCGTTGGGTCTTACTGCTTCCCATGTAGTAGGTAGTATTTTGAATTTCTTGATTTGCTCTACATGACTGAAATTAGGATTTGCCTTATCTATAGATGCTTGAAAACAATTGATCACTTTTTCGTCAGCACACGCAGTTACTAGATCTGTCCACATTACATCATTGTCTTCACACCAGTCTTTGAGGGCTTCTTCTGCGGGTACGATGAGCGCAGACACAAATTTCTGAGCATCTCCCACCACCATGACTTGCTCTATGAGGAAGTCTTCTCTAAGTTTATTTTCAATCGGAGCTGGAGCTACATACTTACCACCAGATGTTTTGAGGAGTTCTTTTTTACGATCTGTGATTTTGAGATACAGTTTTCCTTTTGGACCATCCACTAACTTCCCAATGTCTCCAGTCTTAAAATATGTCTTGCCACCCAATTCAGTAAAGACGTCAGCATTAGCTTCAGGTTTGTTATAATAACCAAGCATTATATTCGGACCATTTACAAGAATCTCACCTTCCCCGTCTGCATAATTCGGATCAGAGTCGTCAATGTGTAGGTCAACACCTTCTATCACGGGCCCCACTGTTCCCACTTTAGCATATCCATCAAATCTGTTCACGGATAATGTAGGGCTCGTCTCTGTCAACCCATAGCCTTCTAGCACTTTGATTCCTGCTGTTGAAAACACCTTAATGATTTTTGTTGGGCAAGGTGCAGCGCCTGTAACTATTCCTTGCACGTTTCCACCAAGAGCTTCTCTCCATTTCGAGAAAATAAGCTTGTCTGCAATTTTTCTCTTGATCGCCGCCATCCCTGAGAATGTCTTTCCATGCTCATATTCATCTGCAAGACTCAATGCCCAGAAGAATAACTTCTTTTTGAGACCAGTCAGATGAAGCCCTTTGTTGTATATTTTTTCGTATATTTTTTCGAGTAATCTTGGTACAGTTGTGAAAAACTGTGGCCCTACAGACTTCAAATCACCATCTTCTCCTCCAAGATTATCTGTTCCTGTACAATACACAGATACGCAAGCGTCAGAATATCCATAGATACAAGCTCTTTCAAAAATATGACAGAATGGGAGAAAACTTAGCACTTTACCGCTTGGGGTAAGTGGAAATGACTGTAATGTTACATCAACTACATGACTGATGTTCCTATGGGATAACATAACCCCCTTTGGATTTCCTGTTGTTCCCGAAGTATATATAATCGTAGCTAGATCACCAGACTTTATACTAGCTTTTGATGCTAGTACGGTATCCTTATTGTTTTCATTGAATAAGTCTTCGTAGAACGGTTTTCCTTCTGCTTTATCGAAAGTGTAGATATGTTGGAGCGTTCCAACACTGCCTTTTGCTGCTTCTACTTTTTCATATAGATCATCCGCACCTACGAAACATGCTTTTACCTCAGAATCATTTAGAATATAGACATATTCGTTTGAGCTGATAGTAGGATATAAAGGTACATTGGTTATACCCAAATACTGGGTTGCTAAATCAACTATGTACCATTCAGGTCTGTTTTTATAAGCAACCATTGATACTTTATCTCCCTTTTTAAGACCAAGGTCTATTAGTCCAGATGCTAATTTATGTGCAGAGTCGATAATCTCTTGGGTACTCCAAAATTTCCATCCATCACCTTCTTTTCTACCTACACTTTTATCAAGCGGATGTTTTTCCAGTTGCCTTTCTATATATTCAAATAACCTAGTTTCCATAGCAGTAAGTTTGTTAGAACTGCTATTTACTAAATTATTCGTTTTAACAAGGTGAAAATGGGAAATTAAATTCTAAAAATAATATCAGAGCAATTTAAGACTATCAGAATAATAAAAACACAGAATGTTATTTAAAGGTCTAATATTCAGAATTTTAAGCTAAACTATCTCTCCACCACAACTACTTCCTGCACCTGCTGTACATCCATAGCAATGTTGATTCAGTACAATGTCCCGACCCATCAATGCTTCCATATTAAAATCATCGATATGTTGTGACTTAGCGGCTACTTTGAGATCGAGCATTTGATTGAAATCACAATCGTATACGTAACCTTCCCATGATACGCTGATGGTATTTCTACACATAAGTCCCATAATAGTAGCGGGATTATATGCCTCTATAAGTTCGGTCATGTATTGACTATAGTTGCCTGATTCTACGAGATAATCTAAGAATCGAGCAACAGGTAGATTGGTAATTGCAAAAAGATTATTGAATTCTATGTTATATCTTCTTTTCAGTTGTCTTTTGAATTCCGCTTCCAATGATGCTTGATCTCCTGGTAAGAAAGCGCCTGAAGGATTAAAAACCAAATCCATCTGTAAATCAGTACCGTCAATACCATATCCTACAGCATTGAGTTCTTGAAGTGCCGCTATACTATCTTCAAATACACCATCTCCTCTTTGACTGTCTGTTCTTGTTTTAGTGAAATATGGAAGTGATGAGATGATATGCACATTATTATCAGCAAAGAATTGTGGGAGATCTGCATACTTTGGATTCGCCTTGATGATGGTCAAATTGCATCTGTTCATCACTCTAACGCCCATCGCTGTACATTCTTCTACGAACCATCTGAAGTGCGCGTTCATTTCTGGGGCACCACCTGTGATGTCTACTGTAAATATTTTATGCTCTCTCACGATATTAAGACATTTTTGAAGTGTCTCCTTATCCATGTTTTCCACTTTACGATCAGGGCCAGCATCTACGTGGCAATGGGAACAAGTTTGATTACAGAGTTTACCTATATTAAGTTGAAATATTTCAACAGAATTTGGCTTGATTGCATATCCAACCTTATCACCAAACTTCTCAAAATCCTTTCCTTCTACATCAGTACCATTCAATACTTTTAATTGCACGAAAGTATCAGACAGTGCATTATTCGATTTTTTGAGTGATTTTGTTCTTTGTTTTACTCCCATTCCAGATTACATTAATTTTTCTTTCACTTGATTCATCATCATAACACTATTGGCCAATGTTGCACCACTTTTAATGGCTGCAGCTACATGTACTGCTTCCATCATCTGCTCTTCATCTGCTCCGTTCGATAAGCTAGCACCAGTATAAGAGTCCATACAATAAGGACAATTGATTGCATGTGCCACAGCAAGTGCGATTAAGCATTTTTCTCTTTTAGTCAATGCACCTTCTTCGAATACCGTTCCGTAATAATCGAAGAACTTCTTTCCCATTTCTTCTTGGAATTCAGTAATCTGCGGAAATTTTTTCAGGTCTTCTGGTTGAAAATAGCCTTTGCTCATTTATTTAAAATTTTCTAAAAGGATACAAAAATAAGTTGTTTAAAGTTGTAATACTGTACAAAGCAGGACATTATTGAGTACTAGAGGATGAAGGTCCGAATTGCAACATTTATAAAATTTGGAAAATTTTATAAATGGCGACTTGGACTCCATACATAAGTAATATTATACTGAGGTTCTATTTTGGGTGGATTGACCCCTCTTTTTCTAAGTTTTATAACTCTTTTTTGATATACTGCATCACATCATCATACAATCCACTTTGGTTGGCAAATGTTGCGTAGTTTTTAGCAGTATTGAACCAATCAATAGTAGATGCTTTGTGTTTATCACTTGCAATTATTAAATCTTTTGTGGTGATAGGCTTTGGGACCCCTGTTTGAAGCGCTTCCTCTAATTTGGCTTCAATCGCTATATCGATTAGTGCGTTTATATCTGCTCCGGAATAATTTTTAGTTCGTTTGGCAATTTTTTTGAAATCTATATTTTCTGTTGGTTTATCTTTCAACTTCAGCTTTAAGATTTCTTCTTTACTTGAAATATCTGGAGGAGGTACAAAAATGATTCGATCAAATCTTCCAGGTCTACGAAATGCGGAATCAAGATGCCATGGTGTATTAGTCGCTCCTACAATCAACAACCCTTCATTGTCATGCTGGATTCCATCTAGTTCATTCAGGAATTGATTTATTACTTTCTTACCGGCTGACTGCAACATGTCTGACCGTTTAGCTGCCAATGCATCTATTTCATCAAAAAACACTACACATGGTGTATTTTGCCTGGCTTTTGCAAATATATTGTGGAGGTTTTTCTCACTATTCCCATGCCACATATCTAGGATGTCATTTAGGCTTACATTTATGAATGCAGCATTGATTTCTCCCGCCGTTGCTTTTGCAAGAAAGGTTTTACCACAGCCCGGAGGACCATAGAGTAATATACCACCACCTATTTTTTTACCATACGCAGCGTATAATTCTGGATTATCGAGAGGTTTAATAATTTTGAGATCAATCTCTTTTTTGACATTTTCTAAACCTCCTACATCTGCAAACTTTACATCTGGTTTTTCTAGAAAAGAATCGTCATAATTATCAGTAGATTCTGTAGCCCTCATTCTGAAGGCAGTATCTAAGTTTTCATCTGTGGCATCTGGATCCATTAAGAGTACCATTTCATATAGTTCTTTTGCTCTATCATGGTTCTCTTCTTTGAGATATGCTTTTGCAAGTATCAGCTTACCATTTGTGGATAACACATCTCTGTTGTCAAGTTCCTCCAAGATGATGATACAAGTTGATGTTCTACCTTTATCAAAGGCAATCTGCGCTAAGAGTTCTTTGGCTTCTTTATTATTGGGATCGAACTGCAACAATGTGTTTACCTGACCTTCAAGCTCTTCTTTGTAGCCATCATATTGTTGCATCTTTCGAATCAATAACATCCTCAAATAAGTATTCTCAGGAGACTTAGAAACGGCTTGTTTCAATTCTTCTATTTCTATTTTTTCTGCCATACGCCGCTTTTTTTATGCTTGATTTTCGAGATAAATAACTTTCTGAACATTGTTTGTACTCATCTTTATTCATTCATTAATGCAAAATAATCTATTTCAATGATAAAGATTATATCATCTTGTGTTTTGTCCATTTCATTTGACCCTAACTATTATAAACGACTGTTGGTGAGAGATCTCTTACAGCATCAATAGTTTTTAAATAATGACCCAGAATAGTATTTTCCTTTGAGCTATAAGTTTCTAAGCAATTATAATAACTATTCTCATAGTCAAATTTAAGTACTTATCTGTTACTGTCTTTTAATATATTTTCGAGATGCGATTTTGGATATTGGTGAATATAATTGATTGGGAGATATTTGCTAGATGCAATTTTATAAAAATTGTCTTCAATTAATTTATTACATAATAGTAGAATCAGCCATATTCCTCCTGATAATAGATCTGGACAAATTAATGTTTGATTCAAAGTCAGCAATTAATTATTAATTAATTTGTAAGAAGTCAAGAAGCAAATCGCTAAAACAACGAAATTAAATAATCTACACCTCTTCATTTTATACTTAAGAACAACTCTAAAATAAAATGGATCCCTGAAATCAGGAATCCACTTTATGCATTTATAGTTCAACACACTAGGTGTCACTAAAGTTGTCAATTTTT
Source organism: uncultured Saprospirales bacterium (assembly GCA_963975265.1). Lineage (GTDB taxonomy): Bacteria > Bacteroidota > Bacteroidia > Chitinophagales > Saprospiraceae > CAJXUU01. The sequence continues at coordinate 19,338 of CAXBGT010000001.1, read as the reverse complement.
AGTCCTCTACTTCACTTTTGACCAATAACCTGAATCCATTTCCATGAATATTTACGATTTCAATATTTTCGTCTTGAGCCAAGTATTTTCTCAATTTTGTAACGAATACATCCATACTCCTCGCAGTGAAATAATTGTCTTCACCCCAGATTTTTTTCAAAGCTGTAGATCTTGGTAGGACATCATTTTTGTGCATACAAAACATACGAAGCAGGTGAGCCTCTTTTGGAGACAACTTCTCTTTTGTCTTTTCACCATTTCCTGTGTAAGTTAGTATTCTCAATGGATAATTGAAATGATAACTACTAATCTCAAATTCCTTGATTTCTTCTTTAGGATCCGGTGCTTTCTGAGTTCGTTTCAGAACAGCCATCACTCTATAGAGTAATTCTTCAGAGTTGAACGGCTTAGTGATGTAGTCGTCTGCACCGATTTTAAATCCTTCTAAAACATCTTCTTTGAGTGTTTTTGCTGTAAGGAAGATGATCGGCATCTCTTTGTTTTCTTCTCGAATATCTCGAGCAAGAGAAAAACCGTCTTTTTTGGGCATCATTACATCTGTAATGGTAAGATCAAATTCACCTTTCTTAAAGGCCTTAAGTCCTTCTTCACCATCGGTTGCTAGAGTAACGTCATACTCATGCATTTCAAGATATGATCTTAACACATCTCCGAAGTTTTGGTCGTCTTCTACTAATAATATTTTAAATGCCATGCTTTACAATAAAGTGTTTTGTTTAAATAGATACCTTAATACTTAAGGGTAAGTTAAGCTGCATTTTGGGGTAGATATATAGAAAAGGTACTTCCTTTTCCTATTTCACTTTTGACATTTATAGTACCTCCGTGGGAATCTACGATAGCCTTAACATAGCTGAGGCCTAGGCCGAAGCCCTTGACATCGTGGATGTTACCCGTATGAGCACGGTAAAATTTTTCAAAAATGTTTTTTAGTTGGTCTTTTGTCATTCCTATGCCATTATCTGTAATATTGATCAGAATTCCTGATTTTGTATTTTCAGTTCCTATTAGAATATCAACTTTTTCGGAAGAGTACTTTTCAGCATTGTCTAATAGATTGTGGATAATATTACTTAGGTGAGTAGCATCAGCATTTAACGTTGTTAGATTTGCTTTCAAATCAGTCCGCAATATACCATTTCTTTTTAATACTTTAAGGCTCATATGTTCAACGGCGGTACTTATCAGGTCATGAACATCAATAAAACTTAGTTTCAATTGGAAATCTTTTTTATCAAGCATTGCCATTTGAAGCACTTTTTCCACTTGGTTGAGCATCCTTGTATTCTCTTGTTTTATGATATTAGTAAAACGCAGAACTTTATCAGGACTATTCAATATCATAGGACTAGCTATAGAGTCAGAAGCTAAAGATATAGTTGCTATTGGGGTTTTGAATTCATGTGTCATATTATTGATGAAATCAGTTTTCATCTCAGAGACCTGCTTCTGACGCTGGATCACATACATCACAAACCCAAAGCAAAATAGGACCAATCCAGTAAATAGTATACTCATCAGTAGGGAAGGTATTACGGCACTCCACAAGGCTTTCTCTTTATTTGGAAAATAAACTTGCAGATACCCAGGAGCATTATCAATAGGATCCCCTTCTGCAGCATTTGAGATTGCTGTATCAAATAATGGTATTTTATATTCACTGTTATAAAGTTCATTTCCCATTTCTACATTGGTGGACTGATTTGTTGTACCAATCGAAGCGGTAAAATGACCATTCATAATGATGAAACTCATCTCCTTTTTAGAATACACACCATAATCAAAATCTAAGTTTATGTCTTGTTGTTCTATTTCGTGTTTTAGATAAGTATCAAGATAATCGATTTGTATTCGCTCTAGAAATGAATTTGGATTGACCAACATATCAGATCCGTTTAAGTCAATATTCTCATATTTTTTATTGTCTTTTATCTTTTTGACAATATTGTGGAATTCTTTATACTCTTTAAGTAAAAACGGTTTACTGTTCTTATTCCTTTTGTACTCATCCCACTTCTTCATCATCACATCTCCTTCATGAGCATCTTTCATAAGGCTCTCTTTGACGATACCCATTGCTATTTTTACTTTGTCATCAAAGTTTTTCTTATCCTGCTCAACTGAAGATGCAAACCAAATAAACTGGATCATACCTATCCCAATCATGGACAACGCCATGACAAAAATGATAAGATACATCGTGCTTTTTTTCATATCGGAATTCGTTTCTAGCTATAAAACTACAGAATGTTGCGCGTTCAGTACTTAGTATTACTGATTTAACAAGAAATTATAACCTATTTATTAAACATTGAAAATGGATGATTGATCAGATTCGAATTGAAATATCTAGAATCGAGGGTAATTTCTTTACCTACCCAAGATGGTATTCTGAATATTGCTTCTTCAGATTCTAATTCTATTTCAGCCAAAATTAGACCTTTATTTACTCCATCGAATTCATCTATCTCCCATGTTTTATCATCGATTAGGACTATAAATCTTATTTTTTCTATGATAGGCTTTTCGCAAATAAGTAACAATGATTCTGCGTCCGATATAGGTATCTCATATTCAAATTCTTGCCTAGAAGCATTTACACTTATCCCCTTTATAGTGAGATAACCTTTATCGTCTCGAACCCTAACTCTAACTGTTCTCTTATTATTAGAATTGAGATATCCTTGTTTTATGGTTGTATTTGACTTTACTTCTAATCGCCAATCTTCGTTCTTAAGAAGAAATTTTCTTTCTATTTCAATACCCATATTTACTTTTTTAAATTAGGATAATATCAACTAATTTTTTCATCCCTTGCAATTGACAAAACTAAAACAAACAACTTTATTATCTTACCCTTTCATAAAACAAACTTTATATGTCCCCTTTGATGTTTTTACTAGATGCAAGGCCAGTGTTTACCAATGATGCCGTAGTGCTAGGGATACTGATGGCTGTACTCGCTTTTATTTTTCATACTAGTAGTTTAGACTCACCTGGATGGAAGAAATTTTATACTTATGTACCTTCATTATTGCTTTGTTATTTTGTTCCAGCGCTATTAAATTGGCCGTTGGGTTTAATTGCACCTCATTGGTATGAAGCTGGCATATATGACTTTGCACAATCAGTAGGCATTGCACTTACGCAAGATATGAACTACAATGATATCACATCTTTGTTCGAGACTAAGGGAATTGATAAAGCTCTATATAGTGGCTTTCAGGGCCATTCTCAGTTGTATTTTGTAGCATCTCGATATTTGTTGCCTGCAAGTTTGTTGCTTTTATGTCTTGGAATCGATTTAAAAGGACTTGTTAATCTAGGGCCAAAAGCGCTTATCATGTTTGGGGCGGCCACTGTAGGTATTATCATTGGTGGACCGATTGCATTATTAGCGGCAAGTAAGTTGATGCCTGGAGTAATCGGAGCCAACCCTGACGAATTATGGAGGGGACTATCGACTATAGCTGGAAGTTGGATTGGAGGTGGAGCCAATCAGGCAGCTATGAAAGAAATTTATGAAGTTAAGGATAATCTGTTTGGTACCATGATAATAGTAGATGTTGTTGTCGCTAATATTTGGATGGGTTTCCTACTCTATGGAGCTAATATCAGCGATAAAATAGATAAAAAATTCAAAGCGGACAACAGTGCCATCACAGATCTAAAAAACAAAGTTGCTGACTACAGAGCTAGTATATCCGAAATGCCAACAACGACCAAATTGTTTGTTCTTATGGCAGTTGCCTTCGGTGGTGTTGGACTTGCGCATCTAGGATCCGATATTATTTCTCCAGCCTTGGGGGCACACAAAGAGACCCTTGCTAAATGGAATCTTACATCTCTCACATCAGGCTTTTTCTGGTTGGTTGTTATTGCAACTACAATTGGTCTATTCCTTAGTTTTACAAAAGCAAAAAAGCTAGAAGGTGTAGGTGCATCTCGATGGGGATCAATTTTTATCTACGTTTTGGTAGCAACTATTGGTATGAAAATGAACTTAGGTGAAGTGTTTAGTAATCTTGGATTGTTTGCCATTGGAATTATTTGGATGCTTATCCATGTTGGGATATTGTTATTGGTTGCAAAATTGATTAGAGCACCTTTCTTTTTCGTAGCTGTAGGTAGTCAAGCGAATATTGGTGGTGCTGCATCTGCTCCTATTGTTGCATCTGCATTTAGTCCTTCTTTAGCTCCTGTTGGAGTATTGATGGCTGTATTGGGTTATGCACTTGGGACCTATGGAGCATTGATATGTGCTCAGTTGATGGCACTTGTCGCTAGGGGATTATAAATAGATTTCTAGTAGTTATATGAAAAAACAAATTTTACTTTTTATGCTGATAATCTTTGGAAGTGGAGCCTTGTCAGCACAGATTGATATGAGCGACTCTACTGTTCAGGTTATTTCTTATTGGAAGCTTGGAGACGTACAAGATTACCACTTTACAGAATCAGAGATTGTATTGACCAATGAGGATACTATGTCTATAGAAGTAAATTCATTTGATGTAGACATTAAGGTTAGTGATTCTACCTCAGTAGGATATATACTCGAATGGACAAGAAGCAATTTTCAATTTTCTAGTAGTAATTTCCTTGATGTTCAGTTACAGGCTATACTATCAGATATTCCGATTATATTGGCAACTGACGTTTATGGTAGTAATGTTCAGGTACTCAACTGGGAAACTTTATCCAATGCTGTAAATGACAAATGTAGCCTCCTGCTCATGGAATATACGGATAAGCCAACTTTATTGACTACGATAAATCAAACAAAACGTAAGTACATTTCTAAAGCATCTATCGAAACCTTTGTAATAAGAGACATAAGTCAATATTTTACCTATCATGGTGCAAAGTACAAACTTGGAGAAACGATTACAGAAGATATTAAGATTCCTAACAATTATGGAGGCGACCCATTAGATGCTACTGCCGCAATGGTTTTGGACGAGTTACTTCCTGAAAATAATACCTCGATTATAAAATCGTTTCTGAATATCAATGCACGTCAATTAACTGCTGTGACTTACGATTTTCTAAAATCGCTTAATATTGTTGAGGGATCACTACCTTCTTATGAAGATTTTCCTACTGTAACAAAACAGATATGGGGTGGATCGGAGATTCATAGTAATTCAGGGTGGGTTATTTATAGTCAAGAATCAGAGCAAGTGACGAGTGGGGATGATGTAACTTTGAAGGAACGGATTATTGAAATAGTAAATTAGAAGAACTTCAGGTTAATTCACAACGTTGTTCTTGCAGAACTGCTCGAATCAAGGAATCGTCAAACTGCCAAGATATGTTTTCTGACTATTTTTTTATCACTATATTACAGAAAATTAGATGACCGCCAAATCGTTTACCTCTTATGAGACATAGGTATATTACTCAATGGTAGTTCTTGTTTAAGAACTTGACTATTCTCTTGATTTCAAAAGAGGTTATTTGATTTTATTTCAAATAAAATTAAACCCTAGGCATATATTGTAGTCTTATGTGTAATCAAAAAATAATTGAAACATGAAACGATTAATAATTTTATTTTTAGTAATAAATCTGTTCTCGATAAACAATCAATTAAGTGCTCAAGAAGAATCCACAGGATTGTTGGGAGATAATTTTAGTCTAGAAGGAGCCTTAGATGCTTTTAAAAATGCTTCTTCTTTAGAGGATTTCGAAAAACAGCTTAACAATCAAGACTCAGATGTAAACAACCTTGATCTCAATGATGATGGGGATGTTGATTACATTAGAGTAGAGGAACATATGGAAGGAGATGTTCATGCAATAATCCTACAAGCTCTTATTTCCGATGAAGAATCACAGGACATTGCTGTTATAGAAGTCGAAAAAACAGGAAAAGAATCTGCAACTTTACAAATAGTAGGAGATGATTATTTATATGGGAAGGACCATTATATAGAGCCTTTCGATGAAGAAGCTACTTCAGATGGAAAAGGTGGGCCTTCTGCTGATTACCTCGTAAATCGTATTATAGTCAATGTATGGCTATGGCCTTCAGTAAGACATATCTACAGACCTGATTATGTAGTATATAGGTCACCATTCAGATGGAGAGTTTATCCAAATGTTTGGAGACCATGGAGACCATTGACTTGGAGTGTATATCACGGAAAGAGACGTCATTACAATCATCATTACCATACCGTCAAAACACATAGAATAGTAAGGGCAAGAAAGATCTATACTCCGAAGAGAAAGAGTTCTAAAGTTGTGGTGAAGAAATCAAAAACAGTAACCAAAGTTCGTAAATCGAACAATGGAAATAAAACTGTATCTAAGTCTAAAACCGTAAAGAAAACCGGTAAGGTGAAAGCCAATAAAAGTAAGACTAAATCAAAGGTCAAAAAAGGGAAGAAAGGCAAAAAAGTAAAAAAGAAGAAAAAAGGAAATTAGACTTCTAGGTTTGGATTGAACTAGATAAATCAACAATTGGACTAAAGTATAACTCAAACAATTTGTTTAGAAGTAATGATTACATAGTTTCGTTAGCTTTAAATGTAAACTTTGCATAATTGCTAACGTTAAACTTGACATGGATTCTTTAACACAAATTATACTTGGTGCCGCGGTTGGCGAGGTAGCTGCAGGACGAAAAATAGGAAATAGAGCGATGCTTTGGGGCGCCATTGCAGGTACTATCCCTGACTTAGATGTCATGATTGGCAGCTTATTTATGAATGAGATCAATGGATTGGCATTTCATAGAGCGATTACGCATTCGATATTTTTTGCTGTAGTGTTCTCCTTTTTGATATCCTATTATACCAATTGGCTATATAGTAATGAGCATCATCGAAAACGTGGATATAAAATACTGACTACTGCATTTGGTATTTTATTTATGTTTCTGGCTTCGGCAATTTTGATTTTTATAAGTAAAACCCTTGGTGGCACAGTTGGGATGATCCTGAGTGCATTATTGACATTAGGTTTAGTAAGTTACTTTAGTGCTCGACTTTTAAGAGGTTATCTCAATACTGAACAAGAGAAAATTGATATTGGATATTGGTCTTGGTACAAGTTGTTTTTCTGGGCTATTTTTACCCATCCACTGCTGGATTGTTTTACAGTATATGGAACACAACTCTTTGCTCCTTTTTCAAACTATCGTGTAGCATTAAATAATATTTCTGTAGCGGATCCAGCTTACACTTTTCCATTTTTGATTTGTCTGATGATAGCTTCTCTTCTGGCACGACGATATGACAAAGAATCAAAAAATGAGATTGGTAAATCATTTAAACTGACCTGGGCAAATTATAAACTGCGTAGCTATGTCAATGCAGCTGGTATAATAATCAGTAGCCTTTATTTGGGTTGGACATTCTACAATAAGGCGAAGATCAATAAAATAATGGAACAGACTCTTGCGGATCAAAATATCATATATAGCCGATATATGACAGGTCCGACAATACTTAATAATTTGTTGTGGTCTGCCACTGCAGAGACAGATTCCTCTTACTATACGGGCCTTTATTCTTTGTATGATAAGGAACCAAAGTTTAAGCTGTTCGAGGTTCCAAAAAACTATGGACTTTTAGACTATAAATCTGATGACAAAGTTATAAATACACTCCGATGGTTTAGCAAAGACTATTATTCTGTGATGCGTCGAAAAGATGGTCTCTTACAAATTAATGATATGAGATACGGTGCTTTTGATGGAGAAGAGACAGATGAAAACAGTTTTATCTTCAGATTCATTTTGAACAAAGGTGAAAATGGATATTATAAAATGGAGAATGCTATAGGAGGGCCAAAAAGAGGCAGTGAAGGTGAGATATTTGGGGATTTGTTTAAAAGGATTAGGGGAATTTGAAATTACTTAAATGTAAAACAGAACTAGATTCTTGGCAAATTTCTAGGACCAGGCTGCCCCTAGCCTAGGTTTAACCAAATTGAATCCTTATGAGTTTAGCAGCACAAAATTTAGTTCAGGTGTAACCCAAGATGGTCCAATTAAAGATAAAAGGTTCTGGAATAATTTCTAGTTTATTTGTGAAGCCTTCGTTTCAAAAGAAAAAAGAGACCAACAATCACTTGTCGGGCTCTTCATTATTATTTTGAAATCAAAGAAAGGTTATTCCTCTTCATCACTCATTTTCTCCTTGAGGTCTTCTACTGCATCTTCGATTTTATCTTCTACTACTTCAGCCACAGCTTTCACAGTGTCCACCACATCTTCCAACGCTTCACCGACACCTTCTAGTGCTTCTCCTACAGTCGCTGCGAGAGCACCAAAAATTGAATCATTTGACTTTTCCTCTTTTGATTCTTCTTTCGGCTCCTCCTTTTTCTCTTTGGACTTAGGTTCTTCTAATTTTTCCGCTTTTGCTTTTTTCTCTTCTATTTTTGACTCTTCTGTCTTCGGTTCTTCCTTTACCTTATCATTTGTATCGGTAATGGCAGTAACTATATCTTCAGCGGGCAATTCTACAGCGGGAATTTTCACATTTGCCTTTTTTCCTTCCGCAATTTTTGCAGCCGCCTCTGTAAGTTTATCAGCAGATGCTTCTGCATTTTCAGCTGATTTTTTCACTTCTGCAGCAATTTTAGCCTCTGCCTCTGCCTTTGCAGCATCCATTTTTGCTTGCTTTTCAGCCTTTGCTTTTTCTCTAGCTATTTTTTCTTCTAGCTCTTTACGAGTCTTGTACATATCTTCGAGCTTAATCTCTTTTGATTTTACTCGCTCATCGATCATCTTGATTTTAGCTTGTCTGATTTGCATTTCTAATTGTCCATGAGTAGTTGCAATCTTCTTATCTTGAAACTTTTGATCGTCTTTATCTCTTGTGATTGACTTCTCCATTTTTTGGATTGCACTCATCAATCCATCATATCTTCTTTGGTGTCTTCCCACAGCAGTGTTTCCGCTGTTGTTCTCTTTACCCTTATCACCGAATCTTTTCTCTTTTACGACTTTGAAAGCAGCATCCAATTTATTCCAAATTAGATCTCTATCTTTTTTAGTAAACTTCATGCCTCGAAGTTTAACTTGTAGCGTTTTCAATTCTTCGAATATTGGTTTCAACCCTAGACCTTTTTCTACTCTGGCTTCTATATCCGCAAGTTCGGTCATGATAGATTCTTTGTATTTTGCAGAGTTAGTTTCGTATCGTGCCTCTACCTCTTTTTTCATTGATTTTAATCTATCAAAGAGTTTGTTTGTCATTGACTTTAGCGTAGATGCATGGTCACGGAAAAGATTTTTTTCAATTACCTGTTCTTGCACTTTCGTCCAAAAATTTCTCATCTCATTCCATACTTTATTATCGTATTCTTTAAGATTTTCAACAGTTTCTGTGAAGTCTTCTAGTTCAGTACGATACATTTCGTACAGTTTGGCTGATAGAACAACAAAGTGCCACTCTGATTGTGCCCTCGATATGATATCAGTTCTTTCCACCTTGATATTATCGGGCAGAATACTATCAGAAATATTAAGAGGTCGATCTTGGACTGTATGCCCTTCAGGAAATTCCACTTCTTGGTTTTCTCTCCATTGATTTAGCATCTTGTTGTAGAAGTCTTCTGTTGCTAACTGTTCATCAAAGGTGTATAGTTTTACAGATCCTTCTTTGTCTTGCAAGTGTAGCGCTACGAGGATTTTTTCATCCTTTTCATTGGTTCCCCAAAGTACAATTTTACGTTTCATTACAGTAGTTTGTTTTCATGGCTTGCGTTACTATTTTGTAAACAAGCTTTTCAGTATGTTTCCCGAATAATATAGGGAGATATGATTTCATTTTTCTTACACCATATAAGAATAAGCCAACTAAGATACGATATTATTTTTTACAAGGTATTCTGCAATTTGAACTGCATTGGTCGCTGCTCCTTTTCTAAGGTTATCAGATACGATCCACAGATTCAATCCATTTTCTACACTTTCATCTCTTCTTATTCTACCCACAAATACCGAATCTTTATTTTTGGCGTATAGTGGCATTGGATACTCGTTATTGGCAATGTTGTTTTGTACAATGATGCCTTCTGTTTCATCCAATATTGTTATAACCTCCTTGATGTCATATTTGTTCTTGAACTGCACGTTTACAGCTTCAGAATGGCCTCCATCAACAGGTACTCTCACCGCAGTTGCTGTAATTTTGATACTGTCATCACCTAAGATCTTTCTTGTTTCGTGCACAAGCTTCATTTCCTCCTTGGTATATCCATTTTCTAAGAAAACGTCACAATGAGGAATGCAATTCTCAAATATAGGATGATTGTAAGCTGCAGTTTCCGCATTATATCCGTTTCCTTCTTTTTCACTTTGGTATTGATTTACAGCATTGACACCTGTTCCTGTGAATGATTGATAGGTTGAAATCACCAATCGCTCGATACCAAAAGCTTTGTGCAAAGGCGCCAAAGTAGCCACCATTTGTATAGTAGAACAATTGGGATTAGCAATTATTTTATTATTTGCGGTTAAGTCTTTTGCATTGATTTCTGGAACACAAAGACATTTGTCAGGATCCATTCTCCATGCAGAAGAGTTATCTATCACTATAGTACCAGCCTTGGCAAATTTTGGTGCCCACTCTAAAGATGCAGCACCACCAGCTGAAAAAATTGCAATATCCGGTGCCATTTCTACAGCATCTTCTATAGACACAACAGGATATTCTTTTCCTTGAAATGGTATCATCTTACCTACGGATCGCGCAGATGCTACAGGTATAAAATCATCAATATGAAAACCTCTTTCTGTAAGCACTTTCATCATCACCCCTCCAACAAGACCAGTAACTCCTACTACTGCTAATTTCATAATTATTAATCTTTTCACTATTTGTAAAATGTCAATTGCCTCTCTTACCTGACGTTTGACTGTAATTTGTAATTCAATGTAAATAAACGGAACCTTAGGCTTGCTATAGTATTCTATAACTAAAATTGTGCCTCAAGTTATTTTAAAAACTATTCAGGTGCATTTGGTGAATAAAATCATTTTCTAAAACTTCATCTCAGGAATGTCTCCTTCCACGATCAATCTACCTTCGGTTGCATTTTTGATGTCATCTACAGACACACCGGGTGCTCTTTCGATTAATTTGAATCCCTGTGGTGTGACATCAAGTACAGCCATATCGGTAACTATTTTCTTTACACACTTTACACCTGTTAAAGGAAGTGTGCATTGTCTGAGTAGTTTTGATTGCCCTTTTCTATTGGTATGTGACATAGCAACTATGATGTTGTCTGCAGATGCTACTAAATCCATAGCTCCACCCATTCCTTTTACCATTTTGCCTGGTATCTTCCAGTTGGCGATATCTCCCTGATCTGATACTTCCATGGCACCTAGCACGGTTAGTTGTACGTGTTTTCCTCTAATCATTGCAAAGCTTAGTGAAGAGTCGAAAATACTGCCACCAGGAAGCATGGTTACGGTTTGTTTACCAGCATTGATGAGATCTGCATCTTCTTCACCATCAAATGGAAACGGGCCCATGCCTAATAATCCATTCTCTGATTGGAATTCGACTGATATCCCTTGAGGTATATAATTTGCCACTAAAGTTGGAATACCGATACCAAGATTGACATACCAACCATTCTGTAACTCTTGAGCTATTCTTTGTGCAATTCCGTTTCTATCTAACATGATCTTTCTTTTTTGGATTGTTTGATTTGTTGATTTGCTTAATTTGTGAATGCTTTTTTGATGTGTACAATCCACAAGCATATAGATTGCAAATACGCTTACATTTTATCTACACTTTTTCTCTTACAGTTCGTTGTTCGATTCTCTTTTCATAATTACTTCCTTGAAAAATTCGCTGAACAAAAACTCCAGGAATATGAATCGTATTTGGATCCAACTCTTCTGGTTCTACCAGATATTCAACTTCTACGACAGTGATTTTGCCTGCCATAGCCATTACTGGGTTGAAATTCCTCGCCGTTCCTTTGAATATGAGATTACCAAATCGATCACCCTTCCATGCTTTGATCAATGCAAAGTCAGCATGTAAGGCCGATTCCAAAATATGTGGCTTACCATCAAAAAACCTAACTTCTTTACCCATTGCTACTTCTGTACCATAACCCGCAGGTGTAAAAAATGCAGGTATTCCCGCACCTCCAGCCCGACAGCGTTCAGCCAATGACCCTTGCGGTATTAAATCTACTTCAAGTTCACCAGACAACATCTGTCTTTCGAATTCATCATTTTCACCCACGTAAGACGAAATCATTTTTTTTATTTGCTTTTCTTGCAGTAATAATCCTAGACCGAAATTATCTACCCCTGCATTATTAGATATGCATGTGAGGTTTTTAGCTCCGAGTTCTACTAATGCTGATATGCAGTTTTCAGGAATACCACAAAGACCGAACCCACCTACCATGAGGGTCATTCCATCTTTTAACCCTTCTATCCCTTCTTGTGCATTTTTTACAACTTTATTCATTGATTCTGTTTTCTAGATTAATTTAGGAATAAATCTATTGAATTTAATTTTCTTTTACTTCGGTTGGCTTTACATTATACCTTGTCCCATATTTCCAGAGATATAGAGTACCAATTACTCCTACCAGAATAAACCCTACAGATATAAATTGTGCTTGAGACCAATCCAAACCTAAATAGTCATACCGTTCGTTGACCCTGATGGTTTCTATAAAAAACCTCTCGAAACCATTAAAGATGAGGTATAGCGAGAAAACCATACCCCCGATTTTTATTTTTCGTCTCCAGAACCAAAGAACAATTAGTCCAGAAAATGATATAAGAATCTCATAGATAGATGTTGGGTATACCCCTTCTTTCAGTTCGTGGCAATACCTCATTCCGCAAGCAGCCTGACACCTAGCCTCTACGGCTATATTTCCGGCTACACTTCTATAGGCTTCAGGATCGCATCCAGCGATTAGGCCACCTGCATTATTTACATTATTAGGGAAAGTATATGACCACAGCCACTCTGGAAAAAACCACCATTCTGGTTGTGCAGCAGCTACAATACCCCAGTCTCCGTCACCTGAAAGTTGACACCCCATACGTCCTACTGCATAACCGAGTAGAATCGTCGGACCTCCAATATCGAGCATATGAACGGGTTTGATACCAATCTTATTAACTAGATAAAGTACGGCGATAGCTCCAAATATTAGCCCTCCATAAATGGTCAAGCCACTTCCAGAAATCAATTGTCCTATTGGATCAGCAAAAAAGGCATCCAAGTTTTCAAGAATAGAGAAGACTTTTGCTCCAAATACTCCAGAAATAGCTGAAGTCATAATAATATCACCTGTACGCTCGTGGGGATGTATGACCACAGTTTTTGTTCCAGCTTTTCGATCTTCTTTCTTTTGTGTATAGTAACTGTATCCAGCCATTCCCAGAAATAGCAAACTACCGATGACCCAGTTTCCTTTCCCCGAGATCAACACGGAAGCAGGATCTTGTTGAAACTCTGCAAAGTTTGCATAGATATAAGGCACCTTTAGACCCAAAAGTCCAAATACAATACTATTGTAGATTATTTCTTTATAATCAAATCCACCTTTTGTTTCGATGGTTTTTGTGGTTGCCATAAGCAAACCTTCTTCCTCTTTTCTCTTCAGTTCAGCTTTTACATACCATGCGCTTACGAGAAACACACAAGCGAGCAGAAGACCGAATGTTTTAAAGATTGAGGTCCAATTGTCCACATCGGTGCCGATGAGGTCATGGAGTAAGTATGAGAGATCTGGATACATATTGTTTTTAGTATTTCGAAGTGCTAAATTATCATTTTTTGATTTGTAATCATGGGTTTAACGAATTAGGTCGTATGATTTTGAAAATGAGAGGAGAATAATAGATAAATCAGCGATGAAAATCGATAAAAGATTGGTTCCACTTGTACCAACAAAAGAATGATAAATTGAAATGCACTCTTTTAGACAATAATAACTTATACCAACGTATATTTGCACCTTCCCTTTTTAAAGAGATACAAGTATGAGCGTAGACCGTAAGCATGGTCCTGAAATTAAGAAGATCACCGAACTTAGAATGCCTCCTATCCGCAAAGAAACACTATCAAACGGGATAGAGTTGATAGAAGTAAATATGGGTACGCAGAATCTTGTCCAGCTTGAAGTGTTGTTTCGCGGAGGGAGACTAAATGAAGCGCAAAAAGGAGTTTCGAGAGCTGTCGCTAGATTACTCAAAGAAGGGACTCAATCTTATACTGGTTCACAATTGGCAGAAGAAGTAGATTTTTATGGAGCGAATATTAGTTCTGGAGCTAGTTTGGATTATTCTTATATAAAAATTTTTACGCTGAATAAGTACTTTCAGAAATTGTTGCCCATACTTGAGGAAGTAGTTTATAAACCAAGTTTTACAGAAGAGGAATTGGAAAAATATGCAAAAAACTCGATCCAAAGACTCAAGGTAGAAATGGCTAAAAGTGAGCTGGTAGCCTACAAAGTAATCACCGAAAAACTATATGGAAAAGACCATGTATATGGATACAACAGTACGGACGAAATTTATAAGGACCTTACAAGACAAAAGCTGCTAGATTATTATGATTCTACATATGGAACTGATAACTGCATAGTAATAATGAGTGGCAAGATCACTGAAGATATAAGACAGTCTGTAAAGGAGCTATTCGGAAAGCAACCAAAAAAGAAAGTCGCACTAAAGTTTGATTTACCTTCAGCATCACCCAAAATACGCTCGGAAAGGATAAAAGCAGAAGATAACCTCCAATCAGCCATAAAAATTGGTTGTCGATTATTTAAAAGGGATCATGAAGACTTCCAAGATATGTTTGTTCTGAATACAATTTTAGGTGGATATTTTGGAAGCCGACTTATGTCGTCATTAAGAGAAGAAAAAGGCTACACATATAATATTTATTCAAGTATCGATATGATGATATATGATGGATATTTTAACGTTAGTACAGAGGTAGGAAATCAGTACTTAGAAGCAACTTTAGAAGGAATCTATAGTGAAATGGAACGGCTTAAAAATGAAAAAATAGGAGATGAAGAACTCGATATGGTCAAGAACTACCTTAGTGGCAACTTTCTCAATATGGTTGATGGTCCATTCAAAGTTGCAGGTATAGCTAAAGTAGGCGCGCTTAATAATTTAGACATTGGTTTTTATCAAAGATTAATGTCTAGAATTCACTCTGTGACTGCAGATGATTTACAAGCATTGGCCCAGAAATACTTGATAAGAGAAAATATGATAGAAATAATAGTAGGAAACCCTTAGGTTCGGAAAGTAAATCCTTCATTTCTTTGTCATTAGAAATCTTAATTAGTATATGTATGATTTTTTGGTGTCATTTTTGATTAATCTAGAATGTTCACTTTGTACAATTAGATTATTTGAGTTTAATTATTTTATAATCAGCAGATATGAAACTTAAATTTAGTATATAGACTTTTAGATAAGTTGAGAAGGTCGAAAGAAATGATTTGTTTTTTAAATGGATAGATAGGGAGAAATCCTTAATGAAAATATAGAGTATAGATGAATTTATTTGGGTTTTTCAAGCAAGAATTAGCGGTAGATCTAGGCACAGCCAACACGTTGATTATTCAAGATGGTAAAGTAGTAGTAGATGAACCATCAATCGTTGCCATCAATAGAAGGACAAACGAAGTGATTGCTGTCGGAACCAGGGCAATGCAGATGCATGAAAAAACGCATGAAAATATCAAGACAGTTAGACCATTAAAGGACGGGGTGATTGCGGATTTTCAAGCTGCAGAAAGTTTGATACAAGGATTGATTGCTATGATTGGGGAAAAAAGAAAGTTTTTCTCTCACCTTAAAATGGTAATCTGTATTCCTTCTGGTATTACTGAAGTAGAAAAAAGAGCTGTTTTTGATTCTGCAGATCATGTAGATAGTAAAGAAACATATTTGATTCATGAGCCGATGGCTGCGGCATTAGGAATAGGCCTTGATGTAGAAGAGCCTGTGGGTAATATGATTATTGATATAGGAGGAGGCACAACTGAGATAGCTGTGATAGCACTTTCTGGCATTGTTACCGATCAATCAATTCGTACAGCCGGGGATGAATTCACTATGGATATCATAGATTATATGAAACGAAAGCACAATCTATTAATTGGTGAGCGAACTGCAGAGCAGGTCAAAATCCATGTTGGTAGTGCAACTGTTGATCTGCCAAACCCTCCAGAAAAGTTTGCTGTGAATGGAAGAGATATGCTTACGGGTATTCCGAAGCAAATATTTACAAATCATGTTGAAGTAGCGGAAGCATTGGATAAGTCGATCACCAAGATAGAAGAAGCAGTGTTGAAAGCATTAGAAGATACTCCTCCAGAATTAGCTGCTGATATATACCAGACAGGCATCTACCTTACAGGTGGTGGTGCATTGCTAAGGGGTCTAGCCCCAAGAATAGCTAGTAAGACAAAACTTTCCGTTCACATTGCAGATGATCCACTTAGAGCGGTAGTTAGAGGGACTGGCCTGGCTTTGAAGAATAGCCATAGATATTCATTCTTGATCGATAGACGTAGTATCTAAACCGTCATTTTGAGAAAAGGCTTTGACTATTTTATTAATTGGGAATATTTATAATCAATCTATTATCTTTGCCAACGATATAGAATGTAATTTTCTTTTGTTTGATCAAACTCCGAATTAATAATGCAAAACATACTGCTTCTTTTTGCAAGATTTGGAACCCTTATCACATTTTTGTTTTTTACTACTGTCAGTTTTCTTCTCATTGTCAATTACAATAAAACCCAGAAGGCGATATTTATCAATTCGTCAAATTACTATGCTAATAAGCTTGACTCTCGTACAAGTAGATGGCAAAATTACCTATCACTTCAAGAAGTAAATGATAGTTTAGCGAATCATAATGCTGAGCTGATGGAGCATTTTATCAATTTTAGTTCTGTAGAGGGTATGATCTCTGATTCTACTTTACAATATGATCTACTACCTGCAAAAGTAATTCGCAATACATATAATTTAAGAAACAATCACCTTACACTTGATATTGGAAAAAAACAAGGTGTAGAGAAAGACATGGGTGTATTGTCTGAAGAGGGTATCTTAGGTATTGTCAAAAATGTAAGTGCTGATTATTCTCATGTAGTTTCTGTTTTAAATAGTCAGACAAGGATAAGTTGTACAGTAAAACCATATGCATATCCAGGAAATCTAATATGGAAAAATTTAGACCCTAAGTTTATGACACTTGAATCTATCCCAAAGCATGTAGCCATATCAATAGGCGATACTGTTGTTACTAATGGATATTCTACCATATTTCCAGCCAACATAGAAGTAGGGACAGTTGCAGAAGTGAAAACAGATAAAGGCTCAAGTAATTTTAGTATCAAAGTCGAATTGTTCAATAATGTACCCAATTCGAAAAGAGGATATGTCATTAAGAATAATTTAGCCCTTCAGCAAAAAAACCTTGAAAACCTTGGCAATGAATAACAGTGTAATAATTGTAAATACAATAAGGTTTTTTGTTTTAGTGATTGGACAGGTTCTAGTTTTTAAGAGAATTGCCTTTAATTGGGGGGACTTTGCTTTCATACACTTTATCATTTACCCTCTATTCATAATCCTATTACCTATTAAGACACCTCGACCGTTGGTTATCTTTTTTGGATTTTTGATAGGATTATGCGTTGATTTATTTTATGATAGCCCAGGTATTCATGCTAGTGCTGGAGTATTTACCGCATATGCTAGAGGAGTCTTGCTAGACTTTATCGAACCTTATGAAGGATACAATACAAATGATAGCCCAACAGTAGAAACCATGGGCATAAGTTGGTTTATGACATTCTCTAGTATATTATTTGGATTACATCTACTGTGGTATTTTAGTGTAGAGGCATTTTCTTTCGTTTTCTTTTTTGAAATCTTTCTTAATACAATATTTAGTTTCATTGCATCATTTATAATAATGATGTTACTATTGTTAATCTTTAGACCAAAGAGATAAATACATTGGAAGAAAAATCAAAAGTCATACTACTATTTGTCGCTATCTGCTCATTTGTTCTAGTAGCTAAAACTGCTCAGTTGCAAATTTTTGATAGTAAATATCAAGAGCAAGCCAGACGTACAACTTTAGATAAATTGATAAAGTACCCTTCTAGGGGCCTGATTTTTGACAGAAATAATAAACTGCTGGTTAGTAATTCTACTATCTATGACATAGAAGTTATCTACAACAATGTTCCAGAAGGAATAGACACATCTGAGATTTGCAATCTTCTAGGAATAGACAAAAACATGTTCAAAAAGAAGATCAACAAGAATTTTAAGAATCCACAATATCATAAAGCCATTCCATTTACTTTTTTATCGAAAGTGCGTCCGGAACAATTTTCTGTATTTCAAGAACACTTGCATAAATATCCTGGATTTTATCCGGTCGAAAGGAATATCCGAAATTATCCTCACCATAATGTTGCACACGCACTAGGTTTTTTGGGGGAAGTAAATAAAAGAGAAGTAGCAAATAATTCAGAGAACTATAGAAACGGTGATTATATCGGTAAATCGGGTCTAGAGCGAACTTATGAGTATGCACTAAAAGGTAAAAAGGGTGTTGGTTATGTATTAAAAGATAATTTAGGGAGAAACGTTGAGTCTTTTGACAATGGCAGCCTTGACTCTTCCGCTGTATCTGGCTCTGATATTATTAGCACATTGGATCTTGATCTTCAAGCATACGGAGAGGAGCTTATGAAAAATAAGATGGGATCGATAGTAGCGATAGAACCGAGCAGTGGGGAGATACTCGCTATGTTGAGTTCTCCTACTTATGATCCTAATTTATTAAATCTTGATAGGAATAGAGGAGTATCTTATGATTCATTAAGTATGGACACATTATATCGTCCACTTTTTGATAGGTCGGTTATGGCCAAATACCCACCGGGATCCATTTTTAAGACTGTTTTATCTTTGATTGCCATGGAAAAAGGCACTCTTAAGCCAAATAGAACGGTGTATTGTGATGGTGTTTATGAATTAGATAGTAAAGGTTTGTACAAGCAAAAATGTCATCATCATCCAACACCATACAATGTATCTCTTGCTCTACAACATTCCTGTAATAGTTATTATTATCAGACTTTGCGAGAGTTCATTGATAGTTATGGATATACCACTCCAGGAAAAGGGTTAGACACATTGGTCTCATATTTGAAAGATTTTGGACTTGGCGATAAACTGGGTATTGATTATCATACGGAGGGAAAAGGTTTTTTACCTACTTCGGATCTATATGA